>JAAFHK010000105.1 GCA_013297565.1 Cytophagales bacterium | reverse complement strand
CCAGGGGCGGCTTTTTTCAAGAATTTGGTGATGGCGGCTACCAGAGAAGCCACAAAAAGCAATGCAAAAACGGTTGGAATGATAAAAAAAGGAATTTCGAATAATAATAGCATATTCCAAAGGTTTGAGGATTTTGAAATTTAGAAACGGATTTGTACGGCGAACATTCTTGTTCGCCACAGAAACGAACAAGAATGTTCGTTTTACGAATGAACTAATTTAGTTTAAGTATAGAAAGGCGAGGTAAGATAAGTAAAAAAGCGGAAAAACAAGCGGGAATGTCTAAAAACTTATTTGTTAATCTGTTTGATTAGGAGTGTCATGGAAGCAACTACAGCCAATAGCAAAAAGGCTATAGTTGCCCAAGGTTTTGAGGTTTGGAAATAGGAATCGGCTTGCCTGCCAAGCCAAGCGCAGAACAAAAAAGTAGCGATCATCTCCACACCCAAACTCGAATATTTGAGGTAAGGGTTAGGATTTGACCTCTGCGGTTTGTTTGGCTGATTTTTCTGATCCATTGTGGTGGTGATTACTGTTCGCAGAACCATTTTGAGCCACATTTTCGCCCATTTTGCAAGAACCATTAAAGATAGCACCCGCTTCTACAATGAGCTTGGCGGTATAAATATCACCCGTAATGACGGCTGTAGGTTTCAAAATAAGCACATCTTGTATACGCAAAATACCTACGACTTTACCCTCGATTTCCGCATTTTGGGCTTGAATATCGCCTTCAACTATTGAGCCTTCACCCAGAGCAACTTTTGCTTGAGCCTTAATATTACCTTTGAGTTTGCCATCAATCCTGATGTTCCCAACAGTTTCAATATTTCCCTCGATAATTGTTCCTTTGCCAATAATATTGCGCAGATCGGTCGCTGAAAGTGGCATTTCTTTCGTATTTTCTTTTTTATCTCGATTGAACATAATGCTTTGTATTTAAATAAGTTAGAAGTAAAAGGTATGTTTTCGAGAAACAAAGTTAAACAAAAAAATTAAAATCTAACTATTTTAGCTTTTTTGTTAAAAAAGGCTTTTAAAGTATGGTTCTGAACACCAAAAATAGAATAGCAGAGCCTATAATACAAACGGGTAGTGTCAAAATCCATGCCAAAGCAATGCTCTTAATAGTATCCGATTGCAGATTTGCCAAACCTTTGCTGGCGACCATACTTCCCGCAATGCCCGAAGAAAGTACGTGCGTAGTGCTGACGGGCAAGCCCAGAAAAGTCGAAACGCCAATCGTGCTTGCGGCAACAATCTCCGAACAAGCCCCTTGTGCGTAAGTCAAATGTTCTTTGCCAATTTTTTCGCCAATGGTTTTTACGATTCGCTTCCAGCCAATCATTGTCCCAATGCCCAAAGACAATGAAATAAGCAAAATAACCCAAGTAGGGGCATAATCAGTATAGCCTCGCAAAGCGGCAACCCCAGCTTTGAGTTCCTTTTTTTGTTTTTCGTCAAGCGGCAAATCATCATTTTCCAAATATTTACTCATATTTCGGCTAATGGTCAAAATATCTTTTCGCACTGTAAAACGCCGATCTTCAGGAATTACCTGATTTGGAGATTCCGTTTCCAGATTGGTATTGAGTTGTGTAATTTGTAGGCTTACATTTTCAAAACCTGCCTTGAGGTCGGCGGGAAATTTGGTCAAATCGAGGTTTTTTATTTGGGCTTGTAAGGCTTCATTTTCCTTACGAAGTTTATCAACTTTGTCGTAGTTTTGAAGAGCAAATTGGGCGGGTAAAAGTCCAATCAAAATTAACATGATCAGACCTACTCCTTTCTGTCCGTCATTCGATCCATGTGAAAAACTTACACCTGAACAGGTCAAAATAAGGATTCCACGAATCCACCATGGTGGGGTTTCGCCTGCGGGCGGGGTTTGGAAAAGTTTTTGGTCTTTGACCAGATTGACCAAGAGAAGCATAAGTAAAACGGTCATGCCGAAGCCAAAAAGAGGCGAAATTATTAAAGAAATACCAACTTCGGAGGCTTTCGTCCAATTCACATTATTAATATTACCTTCAGGCAAAAGAGCAAAGCCAATGCCTACACCCAAAATAGAACCGATCAAGGTATGCGAACTCGAGCATGGAATACCGTAGTACCATGTCCCCAAATTCCAGCCAATCGCCGTAATGAGGAGCGCCAAAACCATGCCCATGCTGTCATACATATTTTGATTGATGAGGAGTTCGAGGGGCAAAAGATTAATAATGCTCATGGCTACACTAATCCCACCAAAAAAAACGCCTGCAAAGTTCAGAAAACCCGACAAAATAACGGCGTATTGAGGTTTGAGAGAGTGTGTATAAATAACCGTAGCAACAGCATTTGCCGTATCATGAAAACCATTGATAAACTCAAAGGCGCAAGCACAAAGGATAGCAAATACCAACAAAAAAGCAATTCCAGTGTCTAAACCCGCCGTTTCTATGCCGAACATAAAATTGTAATTTTTTTAATAAAATTTTTTTAGCACTCAAATTAGAACAAAAAAAATGAGTTTGATTTAAACTTTATGTAAATTTAATGTTAATTCAATATTCTTGCTGTTTTTTTTGTATTTTTGCATTAAAAAAAGAAAAAATTTCAAAAAAAAATATGGAAACTGAAGTCATTATTAACAAAGTTGCCCAAAGTTCGATGGTCAGCTTGGATTTGGCGACTTACTACCCCACAGGAGAACGCAAAAGCTACGATTTGGCGCAAAATCTTTATGGAGGTTTGATTTTGCGGGAAAAAGATTTTCGTGAATTTTTGAAACAGCATGATTGGGAAGCGTATCGAGAGGCTTTTGTGGCGGTTTTTTGTTCTGCCGATGCCATTGTTCCTGTTTGGGCGTATATGCTTTTGGCGAGTCATCTGCAAACTGTTGCCAAGGAAATGGTGTTTGGAACGGCTGAAGAATTGGAAAAAAAATTGTTTGAAAAAAAATTGCAAAATATTGATTTGGAAGAATTTAAAGATAAAAAAGTGGTCATAAAAGGCTGTAGCGAATACGACATTCCGCCTGCGGTCTATGCTCAACTGACCGAAATTTTGCGACCTGTTGCGGCTTCCATTATGTACGGCGAACCCTGTAGCACCGTCCCAATTTTTAAACGGAAATAAAATCGTAAATGGTTTTAAAATGATATTACCTATGAATCTCGAATTAATTCAAGATTTTAAGAAAATTATTCAGCAAATTTACGGTACAAGGCTTGCTAAAATCATCTTGTATGGTTCGTATGCGCGTGGTGATTTTCACGCTGAGTCGGATATTGATTTTTTGGTGGTGTTGAACGATGCTCAAATTAAATCTTTTCAAGAATTGCGGAAAATGAATGAGTATTTGTATGATTTACAGCTCAAACATGAGATGATTATTTCTCATCAACCTACAACTTTACAGCGCTATCAACAAAATGATACTTTGTTTTATCGAACTATTCGAGAGGAAGGAATAGAAGTATGAAAACAGAAATAGCAAAATTATTATCAAAAGCCCATGATTGCTTGGAAGATGCTCGTTTTGGATTGACCTATAAACGTTATATGGTAGCAGTAAATCGAGCCTATTATGCCATGTTTGATGCTTGCTAAGCCTTACTCCACAATCAGGATATTCATACGAAAACTCATCAAGGAACAAATAACCAATTCAATAAACTTTTTGTAAAAACAGGCAAAATAGACAAAGAAATTGGTAAATATTTAGATCAAGTTTTTGATATGAGGCAGTCGGGGGATTATGATATGGATTGTGAATTGGAACAAGAAGACGCCGTATTTGCCGTAGAATCCGCCACTAAATTTATAGCATCTGTTGAAGAATACTTTAAAAATCAAGAACTCCCATGAAAATTTATCAAAGTTATTACGCAGAATACCATTATAATCCTGATCTCGAACTCATAGAAACAATTTGTTTCCCTACTACTGTCGAGATGACAGATAAAGCGTATAAAATTGAGCAGTTACGTTATGTGGATTTGCTCCAAAGATACAAAACCACAAGGCTTTTGATCAATGCTATAGAGTTTAGGTTTCCAATTACGCCCGCAGTTCAGGAGTGGAATGCCGAAAATGTGGCTAAACAAGAGATTGCGCTTGGTCTGAAGAAACAGGCGATTGTGGTGAGTAGAGATTTTATTAGCCAAATGAGCATCGAACAGGCAATAGAGGAGGAACAAGGCAAGATTTTGACGGAATATTTTGATAATGTGCAGGAAGCAAGAGATTGGTTAATAGCGGTTTAAAAAATATCCGACACTTTCAAAGTGTCGGATATTTTGCAGCATTAAAGTTTATGAATAAATGCGTAAGGCCCTTTAGAGTGTTTCTAAAATACTGGAAATCAACACATTGGCACACACTAAAGGGTATGCTACAGAATTATTCATAAACTCTATTATTTACACTGCCTTTATTACGGCTTTCGAGGCACTGATTCCCGCCAAAACCGTTCCTTCGACATAGCCACCGTTCATGGGGGCTTCTTCGGCTTGGTTATCTATCCAATCACCCGTTAAAGTCATATTCGCAAAACCCGATCCATCGGCTTTTAGGCGAAATGCGTCTGAACCTTTTACGGAAAGTACGTAATGTTCGGTTGGGTCGACATTTACCCTTAAATATTGCGAATCAATCCTATTTTCGCCTGTTTTGTCCGTTGGGTCGACCAGTAAATCCCAATTAAACTGCTGATTTTGAACCGCATTGGGGAATATTTCTCCCAAATTTTCGTTCATGGCTTTGATGCTTCGCTGGCGCATGAGGGCTAATTGGCGTTCGGGATAGGTATGATCCGAAGGTGGCGGAATATTGCCTTCGGGGATATATTCGTTGCAATAATAAGAAATATTGTTAGGGAAATGATCGCTTGCCCACTCTTCGCGAATGATCAGGTCGGACATATCTGCCCAAGTATTGAGGGGATCGTCTGTATAGGTGGAGAGGAAAGCCAATTCTTTCGTCCAAAACTGCCAACCTAAACCTGCTACATCGGGTTTGAGCCAAAGCTGAAGGGCTTGAGTCGGTACGGCAATGACCTTGTCGATCATGTTTTTCCAAGCCGTTTTTGCTTTGATAATGTCGGCACAAATATCTTTCAAAGCCCCAATCGCAATGCCCAAAACCAAATGATCATAATCTACGCCTTGTTTTAGGGAAAAAGTCCCTACATTTTGCCAAGGAGTCCAATACGATTCGAGATTGATTTTTTCGGCTTTCAGTTTTTCGCCCTCCACTATCTGATCGTACAGAGGCATACTGGGCCAGCAAGGTAGCCCTTTTATATCTACCAAAGGTTGATATTCTTGTGTAGGATTTTTCAAATTGACTTGAATTGCGCCTTCTACGCTTTGAATCGTTTTTTGGTCGGCAGACATCACTAAGCGTTCTACTTTATGAAAAAATTGGAATTTTACGCCTCTTTTTTGCAGCACCTCGTACATAGGCGTAAAAATGGTGTCGCCCATGCCCGCCTGCATTCGGTAATAGAAAGCGCCTTTGTATTTTAAGCCCAAATGCAAAATTA
This sequence comes from Cytophagales bacterium, assembly GCA_013297565.1. Lineage (GTDB taxonomy): Bacteria > Bacteroidota > Bacteroidia > Cytophagales > Thermoflexibacteraceae > JAAFHK01. The sequence continues at coordinate 5,988 of JAAFHK010000105.1, read as the reverse complement.
TATTTACAGCAGTACCTGCCTCGAAAGAATTATGATAGGAAAAAAAGGCGGAATAAATAGCATTAACAGGGGCAGAATTATACGCCAATTCGCTTGCGGCATTGCGTTTAAGCCATTCTTTGTAATCAAAACGGTTGATCACGCCCAAACCTTGTGTAAAAACTTCATCTCTTAGGAAACCCAAGATATGGCTCAATGCCAAACTAATTCCGATCCAAGCCCTGCGTTCTAAGGTTTTGTCTTGAACGTAATTATCGATCTTTCCATTGACGGATTTGAGGAAAGTTTCGATCAGAATTACCAATAATTTGCTTCCCATGCCCGTAAAAGTTCTTGCCAAAATACGGTTTTGGACTTCGGTAAGCATTTTTTTGAAAGGGCTAAATCCGCCTCTTTCGGTCATAAAAATTCCCTCTATCAGGCGTTTGGATTCCTCGTCCAAGTCCGTATCCCTAAGATCAAGCGGGGCATCAGCCATTCCTCTGCTTTGCATGGTGCTTGCCGTATCCAACTGCTCTTGATAGGTTTCGTAACTTTCCAAAGCAAAACGGATCAGTTCGGAGGCGTAATCAGCCATGGTGAGTTTTTTTCCACCCAATCCTGGTTCTAAGTCGTTATCAGGAAAGGGCAAAGCCCATTTTATCCATTCATTATTGACGTTTTCTTCCAAAACAAAAAAATTGTAGGGTTTGAAAGCCTCGTTCCAGGTTGCCAAAGGTTTGGTAAGCGGTCGATTGTTTTCGGCATAACATTTCTTGATCAGGTCAAAGGCATGATCATAAAAACCAAACCAAAGGTGCAGACCATGCTCTTCGATTCGGCTTTGTTTTTCCAAATTGCGCCCGCTTGCGCCTTTTCCGCCCAATCTCCAGCCCATTTGATAGACCGTAATATCGTATTGATCACGATATTGGGGTTCGGAAAGCAAAATAGCGGTCGTAAGCGAACCTAAACCACCGCCCAGAATAGCAATTTTTTTCTTTTCAGCCATGTTTTTAGATTTATTTTAAATAAAAATTTAAAAAATATTTTTAATTAGGAGCTACCCAAATTTCTTGCCCTGAAGTATTGGCAAAACTCACATTAGCCCAAAGTGCATGAGTTGGTTTTTGTCCTGTATAAAATCCTAAATCGTTGGCTACAGGAAAACTATCCAAATGATTAATATTAAGTGAATAATTTTGTGCTTTCAAAAGCCAAGCCCCATGAAAACCATTAATGACAAAAGAGGACTCTACAATGGCTTGATAACAGGCTTTACCGTCATTGGAGGCACTACGAAACTGTTTGAGGAATACGGCAGGCATTTGAGCCGAGAACAAATCGGACATGAAATTGTCAAATAAGCGAAATACATCACCAATTCCATTAATTACGTTTGGACAAATGCCTGCTCCACTGTTTCGGAAACCCGCCGCAAAAGATTTCATATTTGAAATAGCTTGACTTGCACTATTTACTTCTTCCATAAGCGAAGATTCGGGACTTTGGTTGTCAATGCTCATCAAACGATTAACCATAAATTGCGAATTAACACCGAATTTTGCATAAGACGAAGGATTGATAACAAAGGAATTGGCATAATGAAAATTTTTGGGCATGATGACTTCTGCTAAGGCTTTAGGATAACCTGCTACTTCGCGCCCTGCTATGAGTTCGACAGGATTATCAACAAAAATATAGGGAATGAACCAAACTAAACGTTTGCTTTTCCATTTGTTGCCATCTTGTTCTTGTTCTACCGCCAAAATCCAAAATACAGCCTCATTCATGGTGATAAATCCTTGATCCTGATCTGATCCTGAATAGGCATGAGGAGTATCCGCAAAAATCAGCATGACACTTGACGTGAAAGGAACATAACGTTTTCCGTTATTAGCAAAATTGAGTCGTTTGTCCAAAATATTTTGCAGTTTTTGGCAATCACTTTGAAACCAAAAACAAAACATAGAAGGACGATCTAATTGAAAAGGTGGCTGAACGGTGAGATCGCCACCATACGTGATAAAATTAGGATTGTTGGGCATAAAAAATCAGGATAAATATTATTTAAAGAAATCTAAGAGTGTAATTTTAAAGAAAAAAATGAGTTAGACAAACTTTTTGGACAAATCTTTGCGTGAAAATTTTAAATCATTTGGATTTCTCAAGATTTGTTTGTTTTTTTGAGAAAGTAAAAAAATAATTTATTTTAAATACCTAATTCATCGCAAAATACAAGGTTATGGACAAAGCACAAGTCATTCACGAAGGACGGGATTGTTTGATTTACTTGGTAGAGGGTAAGGCGAACAAAGAAATTGTAAAAGTATTACAAAGCGATTCGCCTAACTATCAGGGTGTGCTTGCCTACCTACAGAATGAGTACGAACTTTCGAGAAACTTGGACAAAAAGGGCGTTCGGCGCGCCTTTAAATTAGAAACTTTCGACAACAACCCTGCGCTGTTTCTGGAGTACGTAGAAGGCGAAAACCTACGCAAAAGTTTTTCTTTGGGCGTATCGGCAAGCCTCAAAATAGGGATCGAGATTGCCAAAAGCCTTGCTTTTATTCACCAAAACAATATTATTCACAAAGACCTCAACCCGAATAATATTCTCATTAACCCCAAAACACAAGAAGTAACCATCATCGACTTTGGGATTTCCTCAAGAGTAAGCCAAAAAAAGCAACATTTGGGAAATCCTAAACATTTGGAAGGGACATTAAAATATATTTCGCCCGAACAGACGGGCAGAGTCAATAAAGTAGTCGATTATAGAACCGATCTGTATTCTCTGGGCATTATTTTATACGAATTATTGGTAGGGCATACTCCCTTTGATTTTGCCGATCCGATGGAGTTAGTCCATGCGCACATTGCCAGCAAACCCAAACCTCTGCACGAAATAAACCCTGAAGTTTCGCCTATTCTTTCCAAGATAGTTCTCAAACTATTGGAAAAAAATGCTGACGAACGTTACCAAACGGCTTTGGGCTTGCAATACGATTTGGAAGAAAGTCTGAAACAATTAGAAAAAACAGCAACAATAGAAGCCTTTGAACTGGGACAAAAAGACAGTTCGGGACGCTTACAAATTCCGCAGAAGCTCTATGGCAGGGAAGACGAGGTAAAAGTTTTATTGGAAGCCTTCGAGAGAATAAGCCAAGGCGGAAAAGGCTTTTTGCTCGTAGGGGGCTATTCGGGAGTGGGCAAATCGGCTCTGGTCAATGAAATCCACAAACCTATTACCGAAAAAAGAGGCTATTTTATTAGCGGAAAATTTGACCAATTCCAACGCAACATTCCTTACTACGCACTTCGCAAAGCCTTTGTTGAACTCATCGGGTATTGGCTGGGCGAAGAGGATAAAATTCTCGAAAAATGGCGAAAAATTGTCAAAGATGCTTTAGGTGATTTGGCGAATGTGGTTACGGAAATAATCCCCGAATTGGAACTTTTGATTGGGCAAACTCAAGATGTAGCGGTTTTGGAAGGCGATCAATACGCCAATCGGTTTAACTATGTTTTTAGTTTGTTTATCAATGCCATCAGCACACCCGAACACCCCTTAGTGATGTTTATTGACGATTGGCAATGGGCGGACAGTGCCTCTTTGGGCTTGTTCAAAACCCTGCTTGCCGATGAAGCCCTGCAAAATATTTTGTTCATAGGGGCATACCGTAACAATGAGGTAGATGAAACTCACCCTTTTATCCAAACTCTCAAAACGATCGAAGAAAGCAAAACTACGCCTGTCGAACGCATCACGCTTAAAAATTTATCGGGTAATAAACTCAATGAATGGCTGACGGATACTTTCAAACAAGATAACTGCCAAACTTTGAGTGATTTGGTGTATGAAAAAACAGCGGGCAATGCCTTTTTTACTACCCAATTCGTTCAGACGCTTTTCGAGGAAGGGCTTTTGCAGTTTAGTTTCGAAACAAAAAAATGGGTTTGGGACATTAAGCAAATTCGCAATAAAAATATTACGGACAATGTGGTCGAACTCATGAGCCGTAAGATTCAAAAACTAAAAACCGAAACTCAAGAACTCCTGCAAATGGGTTCGTGCGTGGGCGCAAGTTTTGAAATTGACTTGCTCTCGGATATTAGCCAACAAAGCGAAGAAGAATGTAGAAAAATATTGGAGGAAGCACTTGTGGCGGGTTTGCTGTCCAAAACAGACTTACAAACGTATCGTTTTATCCATGACCGAATCCAACAGGCAAGCTATCAACTCATTCCTGACTATAAACGGAAAGCCTTGCATTATCAGATTGGGAAGGTTTGGCTCAAGACTGTTTCGGAAACCGAAAAAGAGGACAAAATTATGGACATTGTGTCCCAGCTGAATTTTGGCTTGGACTTGATAAAAACGGAGGACGAAAAAAACACCCTATTCGAACTAAACTTGCAAGCAGGCAAAAAGGCAAAAAACTCTGTGGCTTATGCTTCCGCTTATTATCATTTTGGGCTTGCAAGCCAATTTATTTCTGACGATTTGTGGGCAAAAAACTATGAAAAGTGTTACGAATTGCATAAAAATTGGGGCGAAGTAGCTTTTTTGGCAAATGAAAAGGAAAGATCAGCTGAAATTTTGGATATTACGATCCGAAAGGCTAATAATAATTATGATAAAGCTAAAATCCATTCCGTCCTCTCGATGCAACACTCGAATCAGGCGGCATATTACAAAGCTATTGAGGCAGGAGTAACGGGTTTGAATCTTTTGGGTTGGAATCTGCCCGCTTTAACCGAAGCAGAAGCCTATGGAAATTTGGGAAACCAAGAATTTGGAGCATTTCTGCAAGAAATTGAAGGCAAATCCTTGGACTACATAGTAGATAGACCAACAATAAAAAGCAAAGAAGATTTGTTATGCGTGGAAATAGTGGGCAAAATGTCCGATGCTATCTTTTTGGGTGCGCCTTTTGCCTATGCTTTTTTTGTGGCAAAATTAGTCAATTTTACCATTAAAAACGGCATTTCCCCTTTCCTCCCCCCTGTTTTGATCAATATGTATTTGTTATTTGCCAGCATCAAAAGATACCAAGAGGCGTATGAAATTGGCGAATATACCCTAAAACTTCAAGATAGAATAGGTGATAAAAGTGTCGAAGCTCGAACGCTTCATATATCGGCTTATGCGGCTATGATTGCCCGACCATTTGCGGAAGCCATCGCTATACAAGAAAAATGCCACCAAGTAGGTTTCGAAACAGGTGATTTTGTTTATAGCGGTTATGGTTTGTTGGTAGCCCCGCGCTATTATACTTCGCTTAATCTGAACTCCATGCTGGAGGCTTGCCTCCGAACAGAGGCATTTTATAAGAGAAGTAATAATGTTCCTCTTATGTTGATCAACCGTCTGACTATGGGTACTGTTTTTAGCTTACAAGGCAAAACAGCTAACAACGAAACTTTTACTCACGAGGGATTTGACGAGGACGTTTTTGTAAAAATATTTACAGAAGCCTCTTTGGTTTGGGTAGGTGTCTATAAACGATTCAAATTATTAAACGCCCTTACTTGGGAAAACTACGACACGGCTTATCAACTTGTGCAAGAGCGCAATCAATGGATGGCACTTTTGGGTGGTTTGGATCAGGATTATAAAGCCTCGTATTATTTATATTCAGGAGTTACGGTTTCTGTGCTTGCTTTGCAAGAAAAAATAACACTCGAAGAAGCCATGCCCATTCTGGACGAGTGTATTGCCGAAATTGGCTTGTTAAAAGCAGTTTATGAAGGCAATTTTGCCCATAGTTATCATATTTTATTGGCTCAAAAGGCTTATTTGCAAAAAGATATTTTGCAAGCCATGAACGAATATGATCAAGCTATAGAAATAGCTAAAAAACATGAATTTTTGTACCAAGCCGCCCTCGCCAACGAATTGGCGGCTAAGTTCTATTTTGCTATAGGCAAAACCCAATTTGCCAACTTGTACCTAACGCAGGCAATCAACCTATATAGGGTGTGGGGAGCAAGTGCCAAAGCCCA
>JAAFHK010000104.1 GCA_013297565.1 Cytophagales bacterium | reverse complement strand
CTAAATGCCCTTCAGGGATTAAATGAGGCGAAATTTTTTTATTGCGTGTGTTCGAGTTCGTTTTCATAGACCGCAAAAATACCAAAAAAAGCGCGGCTTCAAACAGATAGGATTTTATTTTTTTTTGATAAACAATACTTTTCAAACCAAAAAAAAGGCATAGTTTTAGCTTGTTTATAAAAAAAAACTAATTTTCTATGAAAAAAATTATATTCAATACTTTGCTTGCTTTGTTTTGTTTCGAGGGGCTTTTCGCCCAAGATACTTTGCCTTTCAAACCCTCGATCAAATTTGGTGCTTTTCTGCAAACACAAGCGGTTTTTACGCAAGATCGCCCTGCTAATCCTGCACAGGACGCAAATCGAAAATGGGGAACTCAAATCCAAATTTGGCGAGCAAGGGTATTAGCCGAGGGCAAATTTAGCCCTAAAACGAGCTTTTTTATGCAAACCGAAATTTCGAACCCTATTGGAATAGTACAAGACAGTGCCAAACAAATTCAACAAGCAAACCTCATTTTGCTCGATGCCCAAATCGAACACGCTTTTTCAAAAAACTTTCTGGTTTATGCGGGTATGCAACTCACAGGGGCTAATCGGCAGGGTTTGCAGTCGCCTGTTAGCCTCATGGGTTTGGAGTTTGGCTGGTATCAGTACCCCTACAATCTGTTTGCTACGCAGGCACTCCAGAATAATTTTGGGCGCGATCTGGGCTTAAGTCTGCGGGCTTATGCCCTCAAAGAACGTTTGGAAATTAGGGCAGGCGTGTTTAGGGGTAGGGCAAGGACGACTTACGAAAACCCGCGTTTCAACCTTCGTCTTAATTATAATTTTTGGGAAACCGAAAAAGAACATTACTATTCGGGGACTTATTTGGGCAAAAAAAAGATTTTGGCATGGGGCGGCGGCATCGATTGGCAGGATCAGTACCTCAATTTGGCAAGTGATCTGTTCGTAGATTTGCCGACCTCAAACGGCGCTTTTACCTTACAAATGGGCTATATGTATCTTTCAGGCGGCAACTCTGCCCAAGCCCAATCTTATACGGCGCTTGTGCCTGATCAGCACATTGTTTTTGGTGAAATGGGCTATTTTTTCCGAAAAAGCCAATTACAAGGCTACCTAAAATACGAAATACAACAGTTTGACATAAGCACCTCACAATACCAAATTAACACCGCAAGACAAACCGAAAGCCGTTTTTCTGCCAAAAACTCTACCCAAGACCGCCAAAATTTTAACACCTTTTTTTCCGAGTCGCGTTTTGGAGCAGGGCTAAACTATTACCCTTATGGCTTCAATTTTCACCTGAAACTTCAATACGAACAAATTTTTTATGGCAGATTCCGAAACCCTACAAGCACCGAAGTACAATCGGGAGGGGAAATCAAATTTCAAATTACTTGCTTTCTGTTTTGAAAATAGGACTTACGCAAAACACAAAGTCTGACCGTAGGTCTGACAACTGAAATTACATCAGACCTACGGTCATAAGAGGCTTTATTTCAGAATTTTGTAAGAAATGCGTATTTCTAAATTATAATCAATTCAACAAAAGGTCTTTTTCTACCACAACGAATTGGTGTAATTGCTGAAAGGTCGAGTCAGGGATTGTAATTTTGGGCGGTTTAGACGGCTCAATAATTAAATTACTATTTTCGTCTTCTTGCATACCTCCATTACACCCTTCAGAAACAATTATTGATATATTTTTCAATATGAGTGCTAATTTTTTAAAATTTGTTTGTAACCTCACAAATTCTTTAGATTCTGTAATTCTGAGATCATTGGCTACAACCAAAATAAGTTCAACATTAATTTTAGCATTACCAATTTGCTCTTTTAAAAACTCATCTGGTTTTTCGTGGTAGTATTACAAAACTACTTCAAGCCATTCGTAGCACAAACCCGCCCATATCCACAGAGCTAAATCCGAATTTTGGCTTTGATCCAATTCTTTTAAATAATTTGCAAAATATTGATAATCAAATCGTTGTTCTTTATAAAAGTTGGTAGAATTGATTTTTATTTTTTTAGCTAACTGCTCGATAATTAGTGAATATATCCGATTATCAACTTCCTGATCAAATGCTTTTGTGAGTAATTCGGCGGTGAGATATTTGCCTAATAAAAATGCAGTTTCTTCCCGTTTTAGTTTTTGGATTTTAAAATAATTACTTAAGCCCAACTTGGGCGGAAAATATTTCGGACAATAAGGATAATTTTTAACAAAATAATCCCGATTTGGAATAACAGCGGCTTGTACCAAATCCACCCATATTTCTGAATCTATTTTCGCCGAAAGGCTCATTTGACGGCTAATTACCTGTTTTTCAGGGCTTTCACACGCCCAAAAAAGCAAAATCCATAAAAAGAATAGTTTTTTCATTTTGTTTTTCTGTTTTTTCCTAAATTACGAAAATATAATCGATAAACTTACATCAAAAAGAGTATTTTTAAACAACAAAAAAATAATTTTGTAAAAAGTGTAAAAAAACACGAACCTTTGTGTATGAAAACAGACTTGGGAACGGCTTGGGCAGTTAAATTAATCATTTCGTTTTTGCCCGAAAAATGGCAAAAAATCAAAGATTTAGACAAAATTCTCGACAATACGATTTGGCTTTTTTTAGACAAAGGCGTTCGACTTTTTACAGGAATGTACGTAGGGGCTTGGACGGCTCGCTATCTCCAAACTGCCCAATACGGACTTTTGAGTTATGCCGTAGCCATTACGACCATTGCAGGTTCTTTGGTTACACTGGGCATGGAAAGTATTGTTTTGCGAGAAATTTTGCGCAATCCTACGCGCCAAAACGAATATTTGGGAAGTGCTTTTGTATTCCGCATGGTAGCGGGCTTGGTGGTGATGTTGCTTTTGTTTGGCGGAATTTCGTTGTTTGATCCTCAAGATAAAACTACTTTGCTTTTGGTTGGGATTATTTCCCTTAGTTTCTTGATTCAGCCTTTTGATCTGATCGACTGCTTTTTTCAGTCCCAGTTAGCAAGCCGTTATACGATTGTGGCTCGAACTGTAGCCCTTATTTTAGTAAGTTTGATCAAAATTGCCTTTATTTTGACCAAAAAACCGCTTTCTTGGTTTGCTTTTTCGCTTTTTCTCGAATACGGCATGGCGTATTTGGCATATTGGTTTGCCTACAAACTGCAAAAACATCAAATGACAAATTGGAAATTCAAATGGGAAACCGCCCTTTATTTGCTTGGCCAATCTTGGACTTTGATGTTTTCTACCATTTTCGTGATCCTCAATATGCAATTCGACAAGATTATGCTCAAAACAATGAGTTCGGACAGCGAAGTCGGGCTTTATACCGCCGCTTCCAAACTTTCTGAATTGTGGTATTTTGTGCCTGTTTTTTTGGGTGGATCGCTTGTCCCCAAATTAGTTGCTTCTTTCCAAACCGATAAAACTCTCTATTTCAAACAGTTACAAAAAATATACAAACTCATGAGCTACATTTCCGTAGCCTTGGGGCTATTGGTTTCTTTGACTTCAGACTTTATTATTGATTTTGTTTTTGGAGAAGAATACAGCCTTTCTTCTCCTATTTTGGCAGTACATATTTGGTCGGCGGTTTTTATTTTCCACGTCTCGATCCGCAGTCGAGCCTTGATCATCGAGGGGCTTCAGCATTTCGTGGGCTTGTTTTCGATGAGTGTTTTGTTGAGTAATTTACTTTTCAATTATTGGTTAATCCCCGATTACGGCGGTTTGGGGTACGCTTCCTTACTTTCTTGGGCTTTGAGTGCCTTGTTTGTGCCTTTGCTCAATCCCAAAACCCGCATTTCGAGTCTGATGTTTATGAAAAGTTTTTGGCTTTAGGTTTGAAATTTTTAAAAAAAAGGCTTCAGAGTTTGTTTTTAAAAAGCAATTTCCAAGCAACCTGACTCTGAATCTTTGAAAAAATCCTCAATAACGCGGTATTTATTTCCTAACATATCGCCTAAAGCAGAAGTACTCAAATTGCCTTTATGTAAGCAAATGACTTTGGGTGGGAAACCTAATAAGGTACTCAATTCTCTAAAATCTTCGTCATGCGTAATAATGATAAAAGTATGTTTTTTGGCATACGTCCAAATTTCCCGATCCTTCTTTCCTGTTAATTTTAGTGAAGTTGTTTGTTCGGAAGCAGGGTACAAATCGGATATTTTTTTGACGATTCGGTATGAGATATTTTCATCAAATAAGAGTTTTATGCGTAGCGAAATTTGCGTTCTTTTTGGGCGGCATACGCCAAACAAGCCAAGATATGCTCCCGCTTGATTTGCGGGAAATCAGCCATAATGTCCTCAAAACTCATCTCTTGTGATAACCATTCCAATACATCATAAACCGAAATGCACGTACCAATAATACAAGGTTTTCCAAAACGAATTTCGGGATTAATGCCAATATAATTTTGCCAATTCAGTACCTTTATAATTATTTCTTTATTTTTCTAATAACGATGCAGTTTTTTAGCTTTGTAAAATTTATTTTTACTCTCTCCCGATATACGATTTTTTTACCAAAAAAAACGAAACGCCGCAAGTTTTTTTGAAAAACTTGCGGCGTTTATTAGGGGAAAATCTAATACCCAAACGATATTTCTTTATAATATTCTTCTTCTGCTTCCAAAACTGCCTTAATAGCCGCTACTGAAAGCCAAAGCCCTTCGTCCCGCAAGGCTTCGCGAATATAACTGCAAAGGGACTTGAAGGAAACACCTCCGCGCAAATCCTCCTCTTGCATCTCGTAATAGTTTTCCTGATGTTGCAATACCTGACCAATTTCTTCTTGCGAAAGATAATCTTTGAACCGATCTGGCAAATTGACAAAAGTGTTCAATACCGTTTCGGAGTCGATGTGTAATGAATAATTGCGCATCATAAATCTAATTTTTAAGGTGTAAAACAAGATTATTTATTTATTGATACAAATATACAAATTGATAGGAAACCTGCGCTATCTTTTAACAATAAATATTGATTTTTATTTGAAAAAATTTATTTCTTAAAATTTGTTCTACAAAGTAGGATTTACCAAATTTGGAACAAAACAAGGAACAATCACCATGAAACATTTATTTGCGGCGATAATTTTGCACTTGGCGGCTTGGCTGATAGGCTGGGGACTTCAGCAGACTGAGGAAGGCTTGGATTGGATCGGGATCATGATAATCGGGTTTGTGTTGGTGCTGTCTGTATTGGAATTTATCAAATTTTTCCAAGTTTTAAGCAAGGAGAAAAAAAGCAAATGAATCCACTTTTTGATATACAAATAGCTGATTATGAGGTGCTTGCGATAGGAGTTTCGGCAGGTGGTATGGTTGTGCTTACTGAAATTGTCAAAAGTCTTAAGCCTGATTTTCCGCTTAGCATGATTATCGTTCAACACCTGCACCCGCACCAAGACGAATATTATGTTCAATATTATAATCGTCATTCAAAAATTCGAGTCAAAGAAGCCGAAGACAAGGAACCCATAGTACGGAATCGGGCGTATTTTGCCCCGCCCAACTATCATTTATTGGTAGAAGAAGACCATACTTTTTCGCTTTCTGTTGATGAAAAAGTAAATTTTTCGCGCCCAGCGATTGATGTTTTGTTTGATACGGCTTCTTTTGTTTTTGGCAAAAAAATGATCGGTCTGGTACTCACAGGAGCAAACAGTGATGGAGCAAAAGGGTTGAAAAAAATAAAAGATCGGGACGGACTGACCATCATCCAAAACCCTGCCGAAGCCGAATTTTCTTCCATGCCCCAAGCCGCCCTGCAAACGGCACAGCCGCATCATATTATTTCGGTTTCACAGTTTGTTGAGTGGTTGAAAAGATAAAATATCCGACATTTTTAAAGTGTCGGATAGCTTGATTTTATCTACTCTATTTTATCAAAACGATAAGTAAGCCCCATTTGCAGTGTAGCAATAAAACCAGCTAAAAAACCAAATTTGAATTGTGAATGGCAAGAAAGACGAGGGTTAAGCGCAAACCGAGTCCCCAAATAAAGACTCGTATTGATGAAAGGAACTACGGAAGTTTTTGTTTCAGTAATAAATCCATTAGCAGTTTGTATGCTGGATTTGTTATGGGCTTCGATCAGGCTAAACCCTGCCGTCCAACCCAAATAAACTGATTTTTTCTTTCCAAAAAACCTATTTAGTGTAAAATTAAGTGGATTAATGATATTCGCTTCGGATTGGGACTGATAGCGAAATTTGTAATATTCAAAACTAAGCCCCCTTGCCCAAGTTTGTTTTTCATTCAAGCGCAGGGCATCAAATCCAAAACCATATAAAACGCCGCCTCCGCCATAAAAATCACCAAAATTAAGTCCAACCGTATGATGCCCACGAATAAGGCTTTGAGAAAAGGCGAAAGAAGAAAATAAGATAAAAATAAGATAAAAAGAAAATACGAATTTCATGATCGCAAGAAAATGAGTATTAGGAAAAATTTTATAAAAAGTCCCTTCCAAAAATGTTGAGTTTTTGGAAAGTTCGAGTGAAAACTATTCTTTACCAAAGCGGAAAAGATACACGGAAGCTAAAGGTAGAATGATGCCCATACCATTGTGCTATTGGGTCATTCTTATGAACTGTTGCAGTTAAGGCATGATCGTCCATGTCACCAATACCTATTTTTGTTGTTAGAGAGGCAGTAATAGGTGGAACATTATAAGTTACTCCTATAGATATTTCTCCTGTAAGTCCATATGAAGTATCTTCCTCAATCCAAGTATGCGTAATATAATTTCCATAAGCGGGTGTCCAAGTAAAAAGAAAAACATCTAACATTTGCCCATCGTTACAATGGCAAGGATCATTTGGAACCACAGTTGATATAGCTCCTTTACTAATATAGAATGCTTGTTCGAAAATTGTCTGCGGAGTGGTTGGATTAGTGGCTCCTGTTACTACCAAACGCAATTCCAAATCACCTAACATCCACGTTTCGAGATTGTATGGGTCGGAGCTATAAACCCTGTTCAAATATTCAGGATTAGTTTCTGTTCTTCCGCCTTTGCTCGATTTATTATTGTTTTTGAGGTAATCTGCTTTAACATTGCCTTCCTCATCGGTTCTTTCGTTCATCACCAACACAATGACAGGTACATCAGGCGTTTTGTGAGCATCTAACCAATGCTCATTTCCTTCATGATCGTATGCTTTTACAAAAACTAAATCCTTCTCATCAACATCTTGACGAGCAACGGCTACCAAAGGAATAAATTCATTTTCATTCCATTTGTCAAAATGAACAGGTACTGAAATGGTGAATTTAGGAACTTCATTGGCTTCTGTGTCGAAATTAGCCCATTGTTTTTTCAATTTTACCGAAACCGTTTCGCCATTTTTTACATTCTTTTTGGCGAAATGTTTATAAAAAATGTCATACTGTCCATTGAACTTTTTACCTGCCTCAGCTTTGATCAGTTGCCGCAGTTCGACATCTACCAATGCTCTACTAAGTGTTTTGGCTAAATTGTCTAATTTTTTGTTAATCTTTTCTGCTTTCGCAAATCTCGATTCTTCAATTCTTGCCCTACCCAAATTAGGGTTTTCTTGCGGTTGAACTTTCGTCTTTTTGCAAAAACTCACAACTTGTTAAAAATAACAGAGAGAGAGAGAAATAAATTGGTTCTTTTCACGATTTTATAGGATTTAAGAATTAAAAAATATTAAAATTAATCCATTACAAATGGATTGCTGAGGCGAAGATAAAAAAGAAGATTTCAAACAAACAAATAAAAATACAATTTTTTATGCTTTTATTTTTGTGTATTATTTTTTTTAAAATATTTAAACAATTTTAACACAAAATAATTATAAATTTCAAATACTTACATCTTATTGATTATAAAAACGACTTCGAAAAGAAAAATGGAACATTTATTGCTAAAAACAAAATTAGAACCATTTTTCCGAAGCCCATGAAAAGCATCGAAATTAGCAATAAAAGTTTGATAGGGAAAGTCTTGACAATCAATAACTTGCAGAGTATTGAAAAAGACATCAAACAGGCTTTTGCCCAACAAATTCCCGCCTCCGCCACTCTCCGAAGCGAAAAACAGCATTTGAAAGGGCAATTAGTCAATGTAGGTTTTCTTGATTTGGCTTTGGGACTTAGCTACGAAGCCATGAGCAAACATGGAGAAGAAAAAACTTCGGAGGTCATAGACAAGTTCAAATCCTTAGTTTTTGGGCAAAAACAAGACGAAAACTTGATCAAAAAAATGTGGCAAAGTTTAGAAAAAGCCCATTTCTTGTACGATCCTCGTAGTCTTGCTCCGCTAACCCGCACAGGTTCTTGGGAAAACGATCCTGAAAGTTTATTGCCTATTGAAAAAATAGAGGAATTACTAAATCCTGATTTTTTTAAGGAAGACGAAGTGATTATTCGCCTTTTTTTGAAGGCAAAACACCCAGATTTTTCAGCAAGCGGACTAGCTACGACTGCCGAAGGAAAAATATTAGACCGCTATTTTCCTCTCGAATTTACCGTTATTGATGCTTGTCTTAGCAACGTAGAACACGTTTGGGTAGGCAAATACGAATACGCTTAAACTTACACAAACACAATTTTCTGAACTAAAAGAGGCGTTTGGTAGTTTCACAGAAAAGTGTTATCTTTATACGCAAATTGTAAAAAATTATTCGCTTATGTATAAACTATTGAAAAAACTATCTTTAGCCTTTTTCTTGATTTTGTTCGGCGCTTTTATTCAGCCCAAAGACGATCCCAATGCCCTTTTTCTGATCAAAAAAGACGGAAAATATGGCTATATTTACAAAAATGGTACGATCAAGGTAAAGCCCATTTATGATAATGCGTGGAATTTTGCCAATGGTTTCGGCAAAGTAAAATTGAATGACAAATACGGTTTTGTAAATACCAACGGCATAGAAGCCATAAAAGTTCAGTATGAAGATGCTTACGATTTTTCCGAAGGCTTGGCACTGGTCAAAGTGGGCGGAAAATATGGCTACATTAATCAAAGTGGGCAACTGGTAATCAAACCGCAATACGAAGAAGCATGGCGTTTTTTTGACGGCTTGGCAGGTTTCAAACAAAACAATAAATGGGGTTTTATTGACAAAACGGGAAAAGTCGTAATCCAACCAAAATTCGAATATGTCAATACCTTTTCGGAAGGCATGGCGAGTTTTGGGCAAACGGGTATAAACGATTATATTTATGGTTATATCGACAAGACAGGTAATGTAATCGTGAAAGCACAATTTGGGTATGCAGGCAATTTTTCGGACGGTTTGGCTTCGGTTGGCACTTCGTTTATTGATAAAACAGGCAAAAAAATAATTGTAGGCTTCCAAGAAGTGGGAGATTTTTCGGAAGGACTTGCACCTGTGAAGAAAAACGAAAAATGGGGTTATGTAAATAAAACAGGCACGATGGTTATTTCTGCTCAATTCGAATACGCAGGTAGTTTCTCAAACGGTTTAGCTGTTGTGAAACAAAAAGGAAAATACGGATATATCGACAAAACAGGTAAAACGACCATTCCAGCCCAATTTTCTCAAGGCGACAGTTTCCAAAATGGTTTGGCAAAGGTCATGACCGAAGATTTTAAAGTTTGCTACATAGACCCACAAGGCGGTTATAAATGGAAACCTGCTAATTAAGAATTTTCAAAAACAAAAACCTCTTTCAAAATAGATTTCTATTTCGAAAGAGGTTTTCTATTGGCATTTCTACCTATACATTTCCAAAAAAATGGACAAAAAAACAATTTCGCGCCGTCATTTATTGCAAACTTTGCCTTTAGGAATCGTAGGTTTGGCGTGTAACCGTTCGGAAGCCGATCAAAAACAAGAAGCCCGATCAGAGGAAAAGTTTACTTGGATAGCCTCGACCACTTGGTCGCCCCATTTCCCTATTTTAGGCGAAGGCATGGATTTGTTTGCCGAACAAGTCAAGATTATGTCTGGCGGGCGACTAACGATAAAAGTGTATGGGGCAGGCGAGATTGTTCCTGCTTTCGAATTGTTTGATGCGGTCAGTCAAGGGGCAATCCAGATTGGGCATGGGGCATCTTATTATTGGGCGGGGAAAATTCCATCGGCAGGTTTTTTTTGTTCGACTCCTTTTGGTTTGAATGCCCAACAAATGAATGCATGGCTTATAGCAGGAGGAGGAATGGCACTTTGGGAAGAAATTTATGCCAAATACAACATTATTCCCTTCGCTTGTGGCAATACAGGCGTACAAATGGGCGGCTGGTTCAGAAAAGAAATTAATTCGGTGGCTGATCTGCAAGGCTTAAAAATGCGAATGCCAGGACTTGGTGGAAAAATTATTTCACGTGCTGGGGCATCGGCTACCCAGATTGTTGGAGGCGAAATTTATACAAGTTTGGAACGAGGCGTAATAGATGGAGCAGAATGGATAGGACCTTATCACGACTATAAAATGGGATTTTACCAAGTTGCCAAATATTATTATTACCCTGGTTGGCACGAAACAGGCAGTACTTTAGAAATGATGATTAATAAAACTGCTTTTGAAAAACTTCCGCCCGATTTGCGGGAGATGGTGATTTCTGCCGCCGCCCGCGCCAATGCGTGGATGTTAGCGGAATTTGAAGCCAAAAATAATTTTTATTTGAAAAAATTGGTACAAGAAGAAAACGTACAATTACGAAAATTTCCCGAAGACGTACTACAAACCCTCAAAAAAGCCACAGAAGAGGTAATTGGCGAAATGATAGCAGCAGACCCGATTAGTAAAAAGGTTTATGCGCACCAAACGGCTTTCAAAAAAGAAATTTTGCAGTGGTCGGAAGTTTCTGAAAAAGCCATTTTGCCTTATTTGTAATCTTGTTTTTTAATACTAATTCGAATCAGTGGTTTAAAATGAAACCAATAAAGAAGTAAATAGCACCGTAGGTGCTAAATCTTGGTAGAAAAACGCAAATTCCCTCCTTAAGAACGCCGTAGGCGTTAAATATAATCCGATATTTCGCCCCCTACGGGGCTTTTAAAAGGAGAAAGAAATATTTTCTACCAATATTTCACGCCTACGGCGTTATGAACAGCTATTTAGTAGCCTGTTTTCAAGCCCTGATTCGAATTACTACAAAATCTTATTTCGCTTTTTTAAACAATTCTAAGTTTTCAAACGTACTCACTAAGGACTTTCAAATATTTTTATCTTTTAATTCAAATGAAGATCATGAAAACAAACAATTTAATTTCTTGCTTATTGATTATCAGCCTCTTGGCTTTTATGGGTTGCAAGGCAAGCAATATGGCTAAGGGCGCAGGCATTGGGGCAGGTACAGGTGCGGTTATTGGTGGCTTATTGGGCAAAAAATCGGGTAATACGGTTACAGGGGCTATTTTGGGGGCGGCTATTGGCGGAGTAGGAGGGGCGGCTATTGGGCGCTATATGGACAAACAAAAGAAAAAATTGGAGGAAGACCTCAAACGTAATAATTCGACAGGCAAACCTGAAGAAGAGGTAGCGGTGGAAAGAGAAGGGGAGGGGATTAAAGTTACTTTAGGTTCAGGCATTTTGTTTGATGT
>JAAFHK010000103.1 GCA_013297565.1 Cytophagales bacterium | reverse complement strand
AGGTTTTTGTCGTCTAAATGGAACGAAGGCGCATAGCGTTCTCTTTTCCACTGATTTCTGCACCACAAACGGAAAAATTTGGCTGTCCAATCCTTGAGTTGTTTTTCGGTATAATGTGGGAATTTCATTTGGAGCAGTACAAAACATTCCAAAGGCATTTTTTTGTCCCTAATAGCCGCTTCTTCTATCGAGTCCAGCACGTCATAAGGCATGAGGTCATCTTCGTCCGTTTGTTTGTTTTCCAAAGGTCGAAGTTCGGCTGTCGGGGCTTGTTCATTTACACAAATCAATTCAGGAATTTGTATTTTGCCTTCTACACCCTGTTTTTCCAACCAACGTAACCATTGGCGCAAAAAAGCCTTGTCGATTCCCGCAATCGGACTTAGCCCTCCCGAAGTATCGCCGTCCATAGTGGCATAGCCTACAGCCGCTTCCGAACGGTTGCTTGTGGAGAGCAGAAGCGCATTTTTGATATTGGCAAGCATCCATATACTGGGGGAACGAACCCTTGCCTGCACATTTTGCAAGGTAATATCGTCCTGTTGCCAAGTCAATTCCCGCCCAATGCTTTGGCTAATGATGTGCTTGTATTCATTGACTAAAATATTGATATTCAGTTCATAATGTTCCGAAAAAACGGCTTTTGCTACTTTTTCTGCGGCACTTCGAGTAGTTTCCGAACTGTTTTCTGTGCCTTGATAGGCAGTTGTAATTAGCAATTTAGCAATCTCCTCTGCATTTTGTGCAGTTTGTACGCCTTTGATGTAGGAAAGTTTTTGCTTAAATGCCTCAAAACCAATACTTTCTACGCCCAAACGGATCATCAAATAGCACAAAGCCGCAATAGCCGAAGAGTCTGCTCCGCCACTTAGCGAAATGACAAAACCTTGCGAACGGCTTTTTCGCAAATAATCGAACAAGCCCAAAGCCAAAGTTCGTGTAAATTCTTCTTCCTGAATAAAAGGGCTTTTTTCCCAATTTTTATCCCCATTTTTGCTCCTTTCAGGGCGAATATTGGGGAAAGCAAAATCTACTTTGATGCAGGTTTCTTGCAATTCGGGGACTATGAAAACGGTGCTAAACTGCGATTGTGCCAAACGCGCCTCGCCAATGTCGATAATAGCGGTCGTGAGCAAATGGTCGTGAAAAGACAAACGTTCGCCCACCGCCAACAAAGTGCCTGACGAAGCAATCAACGTTCCACCGTCATAAATTGCCCTTCCTGCTTCGTTTCCCAATAAATTCACATAAATATACGCCACTCCGAAGGAGCGCGATCCTTCCAAAACGAAGCGTTTGCGGGTTTCGAGTTTTGCGAAAGCAAAATGGCTTGCACTTGGGTTCAAAATCACATCAACTCCGTAGCGGTACAAATTTCGCCCTGGTCGGTTGGCTACCCAAGCGTCCTCGCAAATTTCGAAACCAATTTTTACGCCCCCAATATTAAAAAAGATGTCGCCAAGTGGAAAATTATGCGTTTTTCCCTGCGGATCGCTTATCTCGATGGTGGTTTCCATGTCCATCTGCCAAGGCGTGAACCAGCGCGGTTCGTAGTGGATTCCGTTTCCTGCCAAAAAACGTTTGGCAACAAAACCCTTAATTTTGCCATCGACCAAGAGGCAAGCCGTATTGAAAATGCGGTTTTGGAAAGCCAAAGGCAAACCCACACACACGACCATGCCTTCGGTATGGGGGGCAATCTCGAAAAGCATATCGAGGGCGGTTCGCTGTACGCCCAAAGAGAAAAAAGCATCTTCGCAACCGTACCCTGTGAGGCAAAGTTCGGGCAGGCAGAGTACGCTAACTTGTTGATTGCGAGCCTCTTCGATAGCGTTCAGAATATTTCGCTTGTTGTTTTCCCAAGCCATCGGGATTTGGTTCAAGACCGCCCCCGCTACTTTGATGAGTTTCATGTGTTTGTAATTTATTGAATATCAAGTGTTTAACCGCACCCTAAAGGCTACGATACAGGTTTTTGGTAAAATTTTGGTTTTTTTGTGGGTTCGCAAGTGAAAGTACCTATTCCCTTTCGGTTCATAAAATCGTAAATAAAAATTTCCCAAAAAAGCCATAATTTTAAAACAAGCGGGCATAGCCCCTTGTCAAAATACATACGAAATTATTGACAGAAAGGGAATAAGTCTTAAAATCATAAAATCTGTAGGGGCGGTTTTAACCGCCCTTTTTTTAAGCGGGCGGCTAAAGCCACCAATAAGCAAAAAAATTATACTCAATAAAAAGCGGTTTTGTACGGCGAACATTCTTGTTCGCCACGGAAACGAACAAGAATGTTCGTTTTACGACACAAACCAATTTTGATTCAGTATATCTTTCAATCCGAAAATCTGTAGGGGCGGTTTTAACCGCCCTTTTTTTAAGCGGGCGGCTAAAGCCACCCCTACAAAAAATTTTTTTTCGATTGCTTACGCAATCGTATGTGGATTACAAAAACTACCAAACAACAAAAAAACAACAGAACAACAAACGACAGCCAAAATTACAACCCTACGCACAAACGGAAACCGCTGTTGTCGCTCCCGTACGTAGGAATGAGATTGACCCGATACGCCAAGCGACAATTGTCATTGCCGCCGTACCACGAACCACCACGCAAAACCACCGCATTTTTGGCACGATTATTGATAGGGTTTTTTAAACTCGCCTCCGCACTTGCGTAAAAATCCTTGTCATACCCATCGGCGCACCATTCCCATACATTCCCACTCATATCATAAATGCCTAATTCGTTCGCATTTTTCGTCCCAACTTCGTGCGTTTTATTGCCTGAATTGCTACTGTACCAAGCTACTTCGTCCAAATTATTCGAACCTGCATATTTATAACCTTTGCTTTGCTGTCCGCCTCGTGCCACATATTCCCACTGTGCTTCGCTGGGCAAACTAAATCCCCCCCTGCCGCCCGAAGCGGTCATTTTTTCGTTCAGCTTTTTCAAGTATTCCTTAATATCGTCCCAAGAAACCTGCTCTACAGGCAAATTATCGCCTTTGAACTTACTTGGATTATTGCCCATAATGGCTTGCCACTGTTTTTGAGTAACCTGCGTTTTTCCTATCCAAAAATCGTCCAATTCGACCTCATGCAAGGGTTTTGATCTTTCCAAATAATCAGCATATTCGCCATCGCGCTTGGAATCATAACCCATTTGGAATTTTCCGCCCTTGACCAAGATCATTTCTGCGTAGGTATCCTCGTCAAGCCATACCAATTCGCCTATGATTTTTTTCCCTGCGGCATATTCTTGACTTATGCTTAATAAAGCCTTTGCGCTTATATCAAGCCGCAAAAACCGCAAAGGCACTGCTTTCAACACTTCTTGTTGTTGTGCTTTTGGGATTTTGTCCCAAGTGCTTTTTTTCTTTGTCCAATACATTTCTTTCAAGAAAAGCAGAGCCTGATCCATGCCCGCAAAATCCTCGTCCTCGTAAGTGCCTGATTCGAAGGCTTTGAGGGCAATAAAATATTCCATAATGGATTTGTGCGCAAATTTCCATAGTTCCTGTTTGCCGTCCGTATTGCGGGTAAGCAG
This sequence comes from Cytophagales bacterium, assembly GCA_013297565.1. Taxonomy (GTDB): domain Bacteria; phylum Bacteroidota; class Bacteroidia; order Cytophagales; family Thermoflexibacteraceae; genus JAAFHK01. The sequence goes on along the minus strand of JAAFHK010000103.1, from coordinate 8,062 downwards.
GCTTCGCCCTTTGAATTCGAAGGCTTGCAATACCTTATTGGTATCTGCGGCAAAAGTTTCGATTTCGACATTCGAAAACTGCATTTTCTTTTCCTGAAACATTTTCCAAGCCAACATTTCGGAAGAACTACGCAGTTCTTTCCTAAAATTTTCCTGATCGGGCTGGTCTTTGCGAAACTCCTCCCGCCCAATCCATTTCGAGATCATGACTTCATAGACCTCGAACGAAAACTCAAAACTTTTGGTACTCTCTACCAAATCCTCTACATAACTCAGCAGTAGCGGTCTTGCCATGAGCAATCGGTTATTTCGGGCTATTTCTTGGGCTTTATTCTTTTTTTCGGTAGGGAAATACCCAAATTTCTTTCGCAAGAATAGGGCAACATCTTTTTCGGAAAAAGGACTAAGATAGAGGATCGGCATGGTATAAGCTTTCCCGCCACCTGTTTTTCGGTATAGTTTTAAGTTATAAATCTCCGAGTCGAATTTGCTATAAAATTGGGTTCGGCAGGTAAAAATGACCTCGACACAATCTTTTGTTTTTTCGACCATATAATCTACTCTCTCCTCAAAATTTTCGACTGCTTTTTGATCTTCATCGAGGGCATCAATCAAGACAATCGTTTTTTCGTGTTCCTCCTCCTTAATTTTCTTAAATTTTTCATCAAATTCTCTTGCCGCCATGAGTTTGATATGGTACGGTCTTTTCCACCAAGCCCACTGCGAAATATAAGACATATAGAGATTGATCATAAACGTAGTTTTTCCCATGCCCGAATCCGCCAAAATTAAGGAAAAACGATCACTGTTTATCTGGTGATCAAAACCCTCTTTCAAAAGATAAGGAATGAGTGGCACAGGTGTTACGCCTTTAAACTGTTTATTAATTTCGCCTGATTCGTGTTTAGAAGGCGGAATTTGCTGATACCGAGTTGGTACGTAGTATTTGAGATGCGCTAAGCGTTCAGGTGTTTCACAAAAATCAAAACGGGCGAGAGATTGCTTTTTTTGGTATTCGTCATAAAACTTCTTACCCAAAAAAGGCAGACCACTTGTCAATGCCCCTTTGATACCCGTCACAATTTCGTCTTTGTAGGGTACAAGCAACTCATAAAGTCCCCAATTTTTAAGTAATTCGATGATGATTTCTTCCATGTCTGTTTGTTCGTTTCGTTTTTTTTCACAGACTACGAGTCTATGTTACACTTTTGGACTGCAAGGTAATACAAAAATTAGAAAATCTGGTAGTGGTTCAAAATGTATGATCGATATAACAAATTGACTATGAGGGAGTTAAATTTGTCGAAAAACCAAATTCCATACAAACATGAACCTTACCTACGAAACAAACATACAAATTGGAAAATGCTACACTAAGCTATCGAAAGAAACAATAATTATATTCGATCCAGAAATCGCCAAACAGTTCGAAAAACTTGTTGTTTTCGAAGAAAATGAAAAATCATGAGGCGGGAATGATAATTTGTATTTATTGTAAAAATTATAAATATTATTGAAAAAAATACAAAAAAAACAGATCATACATTTTAAACCACTACCAAAATAAGAAACCTCATTCTTTCGTATCAAAAACAATATTTCCTGCTTCGCCTCGCTGCCCCATTTGGTTACGCAAGATTTGGGCGGTCTGTAAATCTTGTCGGACTTGATCAAACGCATAAACCGCCTTGCCTTGTTCGTTGATTTTCATTTCGCCTTTCAAATCGTGCAAAAGGTTTTTCAAGTGTTCCTCAACCGTTTCAGTAGCTAATTTTTCCTCTTTTTCCGTTTGGTTACTTTTCTGGACTATCTGCTCCAAGCTCAAATCATGGTCTATGTTCCTGAAAATCACTTTCATAACCCTACGCCTGATGTTATTTTGATGGCGTTTTTGGCGAGGGAAAATATTAGAAATACTGCGAATGATAGGGAAAGAAAAAACTAAACTTGAAAAAGTAAAAGGCACATAGCCCAAAACCCAAATCAACCATGTGGCATCGGGCATCTCGAAGAGATCATTATAGCCTTCCGCCATGCCAATCGAGGCAAAACACATATTGAAAAGATTCAAGCCAACAATGGTCGCATTTTGCCATTTTGTGTTGCCTGTAAGTTTGATTTCGGGTTCGTATTCGTCCCAATAATACAGCACTTTATGGCTATTGTCTTCGGCAATTTTTTTGGTAAATTCTTCAAAATTTCCATACAGAACGCCATTTTCTGCCACTTCAGGCTTGCCTTCGAAGCGTACCAAACAATCAGCAAACAGTTTTTCGGCTTCCGTAGCCCCCAAACCGTTCAAGGATTTGAGTTCGGCAGGTGTAATAATGCCGTTTTTTTCGCGCAAAAAAGCCGCGATTTCTTGCTGAAAAGCCAAGTTGTGCGTAGGCACGCGCGGTTGCCCAAAAATAAAATCGTAAATCGTGGTAATAAATCCTTTCTCTTGAGGCTTCGAAAGATCAATTTGTTCTGGGTTTGCTTGATCTTTGTTTTTGTGGTGTTTTTGCTCTATTTTTTGATGTGTTGAGGGAACGTGATCATATTCGGCATATTCGTAGCCGCGTCTGTCCGTAACCATGTGTACCGTTTGTACGGTCGTATTCCACTGGAACGCCATCAGAAAAGCCTCACCAATCCCGCTAAAAATATCACCAATAAAACTCCCACTATCATCTCCGTCCCCGTCCGCCGCAAAAAGCATGGCAATAATAATAGCCACCAAAATGACAAAAAACACAATAAAATAGATAATGAGGGTAAGACCTACCCAAATTTTGAACAAATATTGCAAGGCTTTCCAAGCCCAAGCCGCCGCTTCGTTTAGGGTTTCCTGCCAAGTTTTTTCGCCGCGCCTTTCCAATTCCCCAAAATCATAAATCAATTCGCCCTGATCGGTTACTTGCAAACGGCATTGGTACTTTGCCATGAGCCGATCTACTCCGTTGCGCGCATCAAAAACTGACAAGCCTGTCGAGGCGGCTAAGTCATTGATAATAAACCGTTTAGATTTATTTTGTAAATAATTTTCTATCGAATGTTCTTCTGTCATAGCAACAAATATATCTTTTTTTAGAAAAAATAGCTACTTTTATGCCCAAAATTAATCCTTTTCCTTTTACGCCAATATGATTTTGAAAAAAATTGCTTTTTTTGTTTTTTTAAGCTGTTTTTTATTTCTTTTCGTTGCTTGCCAAACCGATCAGGAAAAATACCCAGATGTGTCGCATATTGAGGCGAAAGTCAGCATTGTCCGTTTGGATAAAATCTTGGCGAAAGCCCAACAAAAAGCCGAAATTGAAAAAATGATTGCCGAAAATGGCGTTTTCAAACGTGATTTTCAGTCCCAAACAGGAATGCCCGATTCTGTTCTGGTCGAGCAGTTTTGGACATTTAGCCAAAACCCCAAAGTAGATACTTTGTACCAAAGAATTGAGGAATATTACGGAGATTTGGCGTTTTTGGAAAAGGAATTAGCACAATCTTTTCGCTTGGTCAAATATTATTATCCTGATTATCAAATCCCTAAAGTTTATACGATCCTCACAGGCAACCAAATGGATTTGCACGTGGGCGATAGCCTGATTGTCATCGGGCTGGACTATTTTTTGGGGGCGCGTTCGCCCTACCGCAACGAAGAAATGCCTGCGTATATGCTTAGGCGTTTTAGCAAAGAGGCGATTGTACCCTCAATTATGCTCTTTTTGTCCAATAAGTACAACGAAACCGATCCCGAAGACCGCAGTATGTTGGCACAAATGATTTATCATGGCAAGGCAAATCTTTTTGTGCGAAAAACAAGTCCTTTAGCCGCCGATTCTACGATTTTGGGTTATAAAAACCAAGAATTGATCGATCTGGAAGCCAATAATTTGGCTATTTGGGCGCATTTTGTAGAAAAAAACTTGTTTTACGAAACAAGCCGACAGGTGCAGCAGCGTTATATTTCCGAACGCCCTTTTACAGGCGAAATTAGCCAAGAATGCCCTGGGCGGGTTGGGCGTTGGTTGGGTTGGCAGATTGTCAGGACGTATTTCGACCGAAAAGAAAAGATGACTTTGCCCGAACTGATGAAAAACAACAATGCCCGCCAAATATTCGAGCAGTCAAAATACAAACCGAAAGAATAGTATTTGTAACATAGGCTTCAGCCTGTGGCGAATCAAAAAATATTTTTCTACCCAAAAATGAAACACGAAACTTTAAAACCTCTTTTTTTTGCTAATCAACAACTTTTCAGGGAATGGCTTGAACAGAATCAGGCGCAAGAAAGCGAACTACTGGTTGGTTTTTACAAAGTAGGGACAGGCAAACCGTCCATGACCTGGTCGGAATCGGTTGATCAGGCTTTGTGTTTTGGTTGGATTGATGCCGTTCGGAAATCTATTGATGCGGAATCTTATTCCATACGTTTTACACCTCGCAGGGCAAATAGCATTTGGAGTGCGGTCAATATACAAAAAGTAGAGGAGTTGATCCAAAAAGGGCTAATGCAAGAAGCAGGTTTAAAAGCCTTTGCTTTGCGAAAACCCGAAAAATCGCTGGTTTATGCGTATGAAAATGAACCCAAAATCCTTGCCGAATCGTTCGAAATCATGTTTAAAGAACATGAAAGTGCTTGGCATTTTTTTATTACTCAAGCCCCTTCTTACCAGAAAACGATCATTCATTGGATTATGAGTGCCAAACAAACGCAAACCCAAATAGCAAGACTTGAAAAAGTAATTCAAATAAGTGCCAAATTTGAACGTTTAAAGTAAAAACACAGACTAAAGTCTATGTTACCAATCAAAAATTACATGAAACCTGAACTCAAAAAAATCATATTTTTCTTCTTTTTATGCCTGTCGGCTTGCAATTTTTTAAGCCCCGATCCTGTCGAACTTTTTACCAACGACAAGGCTTTGCGTTCGCGCACCGAAGTAGAGAAGGCTTTGAACGGAATTTATGACGGTTTGCAAGACCAATTTTTGTACGGAAAAATGCTGTACGTAGCAGGCGAACTCATGGCGGGAAACCTGAAAATGGCTGATAAACAGACCGTTACAGTTTTTGAAAAAGAATTTTTGGATTTGAATTTTACAGTTTCAAATGAAATTGTACGAAATATTTGGCAAAAAAACTATGAAGCAATCAATCGTGCCAATCAGGTAATTGCGGCTGTTTCGGTCGTGTCCGACTCTACCGTTCGCAACCAATGGCATGGTGAGGCTCTGCTTTTGCGCTCCATGCTCCATTTCGAACTTTTGCGCTATTTTGCCGATCCTGCCAAAAAATTAGGGATTCCATACCGAACAAGCCCTATTACCCAGATCGAATATTTAAAAAGGGACTCGATCCAAACGGTCTATCGAAACCTCCTGACCGACACCCAAAAAGCCATCGGCTTGTTGGCTTCGAAAGAAGTAAATCCGAACAGGGCAAATGTTTGGGCGGCAAAAATATTTTTATGTCGTTTGTATTTGGCACAAAACCTTTATAATCAGGTATTTAGCCTCTCGACCGAAATCATAGATCAAAGTCCTTTTCGTTTGAATCCCAATCCGACTACCTCCTTCAGATCGATCAGTGTTACGGATCAGGAAACTGTTTTCCGTTTGCAAAGTACGGCAAGCGACAATTCGACTGCCTTGCTGAACCAAACTTTTAATCCGCTGTTGGAAAATGGAGGAAAATGGGTTTTGGCGAATAGCCTGATCGAAACTTTGCGAGAATACGAAAGGGATTTGCGCTGGGGAAGTTTTTATTTTCAGCAAAATAGCCAAACTTTTGTTCGCAAATTCGACACGCGCGGCGGCGAACCCAGCACCATGCACCTGCCTATTATGCGCCTTTCCGAAGTGTATTTGATGCGTTCAGAAGCCAATCTGCTCCTGCGAGCAGGTCTGCAAACTGTTCGCAGTGATTTTAACCGCATTCGCCTGCGTGCCGATTTGCCCATCGACAATGCCGCTTCGAGCCAAGATCGGGTATTAAGTTTGATTTTGGCAGAACGCCAAAGAGAATTATTTTTGGAAGGGCAAACTTTTCACGATTTGAAACGGACAAAACAAAATATTGGCGGTCTGAACCCCGAAAATAGCCGTTTGGTTTTGCCTATTCCGCAAGCCGAAATAGCCAATAACCCGAAGATGGTGCAAAATACGGGGTATTAGCGGAAAATTTTTAATCTATACTCAATCAAATGTGGTTCTGTAGGGCGAACATTCTTGTTCGCCAAAAAAACGAACAAGAATGTTCGTTTTACGACCTGAACCAATTTAGTTTCAGTATATTTAGATTCCAAAAACCTAAAACCCTTGTAAAATCTTAATAAACTTACAAGGGTTCATTTTTATACCAATATCAATTTTCCCATTTCCTCTGCCGTTTCTTTTGCCACTTGTCGGGCTTTTTGGGCAAAATCCTTGTCGTCCGAAGCGTAGAGAATACTCCTCGACAGATTGACCAATAAACCGCAGTCTGCATGTTGGAATCTGGAAACTTCTGCCAAATCGCCGCCTTGCGCCCCAACACCAGGGACAAGCAAGAAATGATCAGGCACTATTTTGCGGATTTTCTCGAAAAGTACGGTTTGCGTAGCCCCCGCCACGTACATCATATTGCCTGTATTCCCCCATTCTTTACTTTTCCGAATAACTGTTTCGAAAAGCATTTCACCATTTTTTTGTTCGGTTTGTTGAAAGTCCTGACTTCCTGAATTGGAAGTTAAACCTAAGAGAATCAACCATTTATCAGGGTATTGCAAAAAAGGTTCGACCGAATCGCGCCCCATATACGGAGCAACCGTTAGGGCATCAAAATCCATATACTCAAAAAAAGTTTTGGCATACATCTGCGCCGTATTGCCAATATCACCGCGTTTGGCATCGGCTATTTTGAACACATTTTTGGGTAAATACTCGACCGTTCGTGCCAAACTTTCCCAGCCTTTTGCCCCAAGACTTTCATAAAAAGCAATATTGGGTTTGTACGCAACGGCATAATCGATAGTAGCATCAATAATTTGTTTGTTGAACTCAAAAATAGGATCGGGCAGATGACGCAAATGGGCAGGAATTTTTTGAATATCGGTATCCAAACCCACACACAAATACGATTGTTTGACTCGGATTTGCTCTACAAGGCTTTTTTTGTTCATAATTTGTATTTTTTGCGGTAAAGGTAGGAAAAAGCAATTATGGTTTTGTTTTTCCCGAAAAAAACTGCTTAATTGGCTACTATTTAAAAAAATTTATTGTCTTTCAATAATTAGGTAAAATATGTAGTTTATATTGTTTGGAAAATATTGATAATCAGAATTTTACATAATTAAGAATTAAACATTCAAAATTAAACATTACTCACCAATGGAATTAGAGAAAAAACATATTATTTATTTGACAGGGATTCATTCGAGCGCTTGGGAACACCCTGCCGACCGCCTTGCCCTCAAAGCCCTGCAAAGTGTTCCGCATTTGGATACGGTTTTGAAAGCCGTTTTTGGCTCAACTACCGAAAAATCCCTTCGACTTTTAACTTTGGCTTCTTCGGTGCGGGTTACGCCTCGCCAATTTTCGCGGCTGCACGCTTTTCATCTCGAAGCCTGTCGGGTGCTTGATGTCGAAGTGCCAGAACTTTTTGTTGCCAATAATCCCTTTTTGAATGCGGGAGCTGTAGGTTTGGATCGCCCTTTTGTGGTGCTTAATTCGGCAGTGGTCGAGCGCCTCGATGATAGCGAAATTATGGACATTATTGGACATGAACTTGGGCATATCAAAAGCGGTCATGTGCTTTATAAAACCCTTTTGGCGGTGCTTTTACAAGCCTCAACTTTCCTTTTGAATATTCCGCTTACAGGTTTGGCACTGATGGGCGTAATTGCGGCTTTGAAAGAATGGGACAGAAAAAGTGAATTGAGTGCCGACCGCGCAGGACTTTTGGTTGCCCAAAACCCTGATGTTTCGACACGTCTTTTGATGAAAATGGCGGGCGGTACGAACATTGAAGAAATGAATTTGGGCGAATTTATCCAACAAGCAAGGGAATATAATTCTGCTGATTCGCTAACCGATAATTTGCATAA
>JAAFHK010000102.1 GCA_013297565.1 Cytophagales bacterium | reverse complement strand
TTGGGTTCGAGTGCGGCAAGTGCCGTAGCAGGACTTTTCGCTATCAATGCCCTCATGGGTAGTCCACTGACGCGCTCCGAACTTTTACCTTTTGCTATGGAAGGAGAACGCATGGCTTGTGGGGCGGCGCACGCCGATAATGTAGCTCCTGCGCTTTTTGGTGGTTTCGTTTTGGTGCGTGGCTATGATCCGCTGGACGTAGTGCCTATTTCGATACCGCCCGATCTGATTGCCATTGTCATTCACCCGCACATCGAGATCAAAACGGCAGACGCACGGAGTATTTTGAAAAAAAGTATTCCTTTGAAAGATGCGATTACGCAGTGGGGAAATATTGCAGGGCTGATTGCGGGCTTGATGAAACCTGATTACGAACTCATTAGGCGTTCTTTGCAAGATGTCATTATCGAACCTGTGCGTTCTTTGCTCATTCCTGGCTTTGATGCACTCAAAAAATCTGCCCTCGATGCAGGCGCTTTGGGTTGTAGTATTTCGGGATCGGGTCCTTCGGTTTTTGCCCTTACGCACCGCAAAGAATACGCCCAAAATATTGCCAAGGCAATGGTCGATTCGCTTAATCAAAACCAAATAGGTTCAGACGTTTATATTTCGCCCATCAACCTTGAAGGACCTCGGATTATTGGGTAGAAATATTTTTAAACTTGCCTTTTCAATTATCCGACACTTTTAAGGGGTCGGATAATTCTGTTTTTTAATAGTTGGCAAACCAAACAGCATAATCTTTCAAGGCTTCGGATTGCTCCGATTCGTCTGTTCCGCCCAAATCTGCCAAAGGAACTTGTAATTTTTTTTGTTTGAATTTGACATGAACGATTAAGCCTCTTAAGTCATCAATTTCATCAAAATCCAAAATGCTAAGGACTTCTCCTACTTGTATATTGGATTCGGAATCGGCTTCGGTGTACTGGGCTTCGAATGGAAAACTAAGTTTTTGTAATAAATAGCTTTGCCAAGCCTCAAAACACGCCCAGACATCGCGTTCGTTTGTATTTTCCAGCACTTTTCTGATTCGGCTTCCTTCTTTGCCCAGTTCTGCCCATCGGTAGCGCATATTTAGATCGGCTATAACTCTTTCAATTTCTTGGAGGGTATCTCTTGGCTCGGCTTTTTCCAAATCGTTCATGGCAAGAAACATACCTGTATAATCCAAACCATGTTCGATAGCATATAAAATATCGTCTTCGGGCATATTCCGCAAGGTTTCGCTATCCCATTGGATTCCTACACTTATTTCGTCTTTCTTATCCTTGTTTTCAAAACTTACGACCCTGCCTTGCCAACCCGCAACAGAAAATTTGGCGTTTTGAGGATTTTTAACGCCTTTTTTGGCTCTTACGCTTTCACCTATCCGCAAACTTACTTCTTCTTCGGTTTTATCGGAAAACAAATTTTTGAAAAAATTATTGATGCCCATGTTATTTTTGGGGGTTGAATATGATTTGATATACTAAAAGTTTATAAATAAATCTGTAGCATACCCTTAAAGGTGTGCTAATATATTGATTTTCAAGCTATTACAAATACCCTAAAGTACCTTACGCAAATTATTCATAAACTTTACTGAAAATAAATTGGTTTCGGTCGTACGAACGAAGTTCTTGTTCGTTTTTATGGCGAACAAGAATGTTCGCCATAAAAAATCAATTTAATTGAGTATAATTATTGAACAAATATAAACATCATTATTGAAAAAATACTATGCTTAGTCCTTTAAATTTCCTCTTGTTCTTCTATTTTTTGGCGCAAATCTTTGACGAAAAGAGAAAGAAAAACAATCAAAAAAGCAATGAGAAGTATCGAAAAAAGAAAAGCCACTGTAAAACTAAACCACTCGAACATTTTATTGGAAAGGTTCTGCGCTACCCATTCGGTTATGACCAAAGCCAAAGAAATCAAAGCAACCGCAGAAGCCTTGTAGTGTTTTGGGATATGAAAAAGCCCCAAAGCGCACAAGGTTGGCACAACGGGCGACCATAAAAAACTCAAAAGTGGGACAAAAAAGAAAGTCGGGTTCATTTTGGTAAGGTCAAAAGAAAAATCTATAATCCGCAGAGGCGTGCTTGCTTCAGCAACCCAAATAGTAAGGGCTACCAAAATCCACAGCCAAGCAATGAGCAAATATCGAATAGGGAAAAGGGAGGTAAGAAAACTAAAAAACCAACGCCCCAGCACCATACTGCCTACGGAAAAAGTCAAGATTTGGGTGGGCATATTGCGGTCGGTTTTTAAGATTTCTTTTACAAAATGCAAATTCCAATTTTGGCTTTGAAAATTAAGAAAAACCGCCAAAAAGAGGCAAAGCATAAAAACCGAAACCATGGTATAGGAAATCATGCGGCGCAGTTGGAAAATTTCCCAAAAAGGTTGTTTGAAAATAGAAATACGAATAAGCGGCAAGGGATTTGGATAAAAACGGGTAAGCCCAAAAGAAATAGCATAAAAAATAGCAATTATCCAATACATTTCTCGCCATTCGCGGTCGAGGCGCACAAAATACCAGATCAGCCATGCCCCTATCAAATACGCCGCAGCCCCAAACATTTCCAAAAAATTGATTCGACTGGCGTAATCGTCCTCCGAATCGCTTTTTTCGACAAGGCTATTATACGCCCCAATTCTACTCACCGCCATCTGAAAACCCGTCAATAACATCAAGGAAGCAGGCAAAATCCAATGTTTGACTACAGGAATCAAAACCAAAATAAGCAAAATAGCGCCTTGCGCGGGCAAAAGCAATTTGCGATAACCAACCTGCTCTATAAAAGGGGCTAAAAACAACAAAATCAAAACAAAACTAAGCCATTTGGCGGCTTCCCAATAAATAGTGAGTGAAACACCGACATTGTATTCGTAGGCAAACTGGGACAAAATATCCGTCTGGGGGATTTGGGTAAGACTAAAAAGAAGCATAGAAACCCCATATTGCCAGTAAACTGCCGACTTAGCCTCTTGTTTTTTCATTTTTGCGTTGTAGTGTTGTGTGTTTGAGCCAAACAATTTCCCAAATTTAACTTTTTTAGGAAAAAATTTTAGAAAACAGAAAAAAAAATCCTCTTTTCGACCTTAAGACTTTCACTTTCAAAACTATTTTTCCTTCCCAAATCTATCTATACGAGGAACCTTTATGAAGTATATTTTTTTATAATTTTATAAAAACAAAAAACGCCTCAAGGTTTTAAAAACCTTGAGGCGTTTGGCATAAGTTATTTCACCACTTTTGCCCTAAAATGCTCCTTGCCTGTCGTGGCGTAGAACTGATAAAGTCCTTTTGGTAGGCTTGAAAGGCTGATTTCTATTTTTCCACCTCCTGTATTCTTTCCTTCCCAAACCGTTTTACCTTCCACATTATAGAGTAATATTTGGTAACTTTTCCCTGCCGTATTTGGCAATTCTACCCAGATGCGATCTGTAGCAGGATTTGGATATAGATTTACGTTTTGAGCATTCAAATTATCGAGTGTGCTAAGAGTAATTTCTTTAGGCGGATCGGCAGTCCAGAGTCCGCGCCCATGCGTAGCCACAAGTACCTGATTATCAACGAGTTTCATGTCCCAAATGGTAACAGGCGGGACAGGACTACGCTACAGATTCCATGATTTTCCGTCATCATTGGTTTCGAAAATACCAATTTCTGTTCCCACCCAGATTTTTCCTGCGATGCGAAAAGCCACTAAAGAATGTATAGAAACATCTGGAAAACCATTGGTGCTTGCCGTTCCTGAACCAAAACCAGAAAGGTCTTCCCAAGTTTGCCCTGCATCTTTGGTACGTAAAACTTTAGGGCTTCGTGCGGCAGAAAACAAGACATAAGCCGTATTGGGTTCGGTTGGGTGAGTGGCCAAACCCGAACACGCCCCGATAGGTCGTGAAAAATTATTGACGGCTCTGAAAGTTCTGCCCTGATCGGTCGATAGGTGCATTCGAGTAGCTTCCGTCATGCCTCCGCCAGCCCAAACAATGTTCTGATTGGCTTGACTCACCGCAATCTGCAAAGGCGAAGCAGAACCAGAAACGGCAGTTGTATTGGGACGATAAATCCAATTACTTCCCATACTAATTTTCGTCCAGCTATCCGCAAAATTGGCTGAACGCCACACACCATTGTACCCAACGGCAAATACTACATCGGGATTGTCTTTGGAATAACCCAATTTGGTAACAAAACTTGCCAAAGAATCGGCTTTTCCGTTAGGTGGGTTGTAATCTGTCAAACCACTCACAGCTTGTCGCCAATTCCCACCAGCATTATCCGTTCTTCTGATATTATTATAGTAGATTGTGCCTAACATTTTTAGCGGATCGCGCCCATGCCATACTACGGCAAAACCATCCCCCCCTAACTGGGTAGCGTAATTACTACTTGCATCGGGATCGTTTGGCGACATCCAAGTACCATTATCTTGCGTGCCGCCAATGTATTGATTCATATTGGTTCTTTTATCAGCGAAATAAAATTGGGTGGTATTATAGCCACTGCCTCTATGTTCGAAACTAATCCCTTTATCTCGGCTCAATGCCATACCGCCATCATTGGCACTATAAACAGTAAAATCGGAAGAAGAATTAGGTTTAGGCACTAAAGTCAATAAGTGATGATCGGGGTGCAACTGCGAACCATTCACACCATTACTGCCGTAGGCATCGGAGATTTGGGTAGTTACAGATTCCCTTAAGCTAAGTGTCCCAAAACTAATTGCCACACTGCTTTCAGGCAGATTATCAGGAGTCCAACGGCTGTTATCGTTTCCTGAAGGCACGTTCCACATAAAATACATACGATCTACAGCGTTCCCCCCACTGGTCATAAGTTGAGAAGCTGGTTTTTGGGCATCATAAGGCAAGGTATGAATATACAAATATTCACGCCCTCTAAAATTTACGTCATCAGTTACTGCTACGTCAAAAAGTCCGTTCCGAGATTGATCACGAAAAGAAACCATGAGTTGTTTGTTGGATTCCGTGTCCCAGACCTCAAAAGGCACATCTACATAATCCTCATATTTGTATTCCGAATCAGGAACGCCCGAACTGCGGTTGGGTGGAACTAAAAACCGATGTGCTTTTTGTTTTTTCCCTTTTCCAAAACGCATTTCGACTGGTTTTAAAACCTGTTGATTTGTATTTCCGTCCAATCGTCCGTCCCAAAGGGTAAAACCTGTAACACGCTGAAAGCCAAAAAAGCCTTGAGTCCCACGCATACGAACGGCTTGCAAAGCCTTATCACTTTGTTTAATAGGATTGTTGTTCAGATTTACCTTCCAAACATTCACTCCGCCTACCCAAACTTCGTTGTCATCAAAAGGATTAACCGCTACAGTATTATTCCAAAACCCTTGCCCGCCTAAGTATTCAATGTCTTTATTATTGGTTTCGCGCAACTGTTGCCATGTTTTAGCCCCATCTTCAGTAAAGTAGATTCTATTAGGCGAACCGTCCATGCAAATAAAGACCTTGTTCGAGTTCGTTGCCGAAACAGCTATTGACATCGAACCGACCGTTCCAGCATTGGCAATCCCTTCGGAAGCCTCAACCCAGGTGCGTCCGCCGTCAATCGTTTTCAGCACTCCGTAGCCATGCACTGCGGCATATTGGATCAGAAAATTTTGAGGACTCATTGCCAAAAAAATATTTCCCATGGCTTGCACTTGGGCTGTTGATTGGCTAAAAGTAGCATTAATCCAAGAAGCCCCGCCGTCATCGGAATAATAAACCCCCGAACCTGTCCCAATCACCACATTATCCGCATTTTTGGGATCGATCAGAATCGAATTGATATACTCAAAGGCTACTCTCCCCAAAGTGCTACTCAACATCTGCCAAGTTTGCCCTTTGTCCATACTTTTCATCATGCCATTGCCCGTAGCCGAACCTGTCCCACTCCTACTTTCGCCTGTTCCTGCATAAATAACATTTGGATTCGAAGGTGCTACCGACAAGGCACAAACCGACAGCGTGGGCATACCCTGTGTGATATGTTTCCACGACAAGCCCTCATCTGTAGTTCGCCAAATGCCGCCATTGACCCCCGCCGCAAACCAAGACTTTTGGCTTGGGTCGGACAGATCAAGCGCAAAAGCACGCGTACGTCCCGGTACGTTACCAGGTCCTCGTTCTTTCCACGTAAAACGGTCATCTTCGATTCTGGCATTTTTGGCCTTACGAACCGCTTTTTGATATTCCAAAACCTGATAACCTGCTTTATAAGAAGGTGCTGTTTCGTTTGCCCCCGTTTTGATCATTTCCAAATACTCGAACACTTTGCGGGGAGCAGTGCCTTTGGGTAATTTTATTTTTTCAGGTTTTACATTTCTTGTTACTTCTGTTTTATTTTCTTCCAAAAAAATTTCATTTTTTTGCCAAAAAACAAAAACAGCCGCCAATAAAGTAAGGGCTAAAAGCCAAGACATTTTTTTAATTTTCATGATCGGAAAAGGTTAGGTGATACTAAAATGATTTATTCTTAAAATTTCTACATTCTGCTTGGTACTTCCACTCCCAAAAACTGCATAGCATATTTGATAACCCGTGCAGTAAGGGCAGAAAGGGCGATTCGGAAACTGCGAACTTCGGGATTTTCTTCATTGAAAATCGACAGTTCGGCATAAAACCGACTGTAAAGTTTCGAAAGTTCGTAGGCGTAACCTGCTATTTCGGCAGGTGAATAGTTTTCGGCAGAATCTTGCACTTTTCGTGGAAAAAGGCTGATCGTTTGGATAATTTCTTGTTCTATTTTTTCCAATTTTTGCAAACCCGCAAAACTCGACACGTTGTACGCCATATTCAAGGAATCGGCACGGCGAACGATTGCCGAAATCTTGGCGTGAGTGTATTGGATATAAACTCCTGTATCTCCCTGAAAATCAATACTTTCTTCGGGATTGAACATCATTTTCTTTTTCGGATCAACCCGCAACAAATAATATTTCAAAGCTCCCAAAGCCAACATTTGATACAGTTTTGTGGCTTCTTCTTCCGTAAAATCGGCTATTTTGCCCAATTCGGCGGTGCGCTGTGCCGCAATCTCGACCATACCCGCCACCAAATCGTCCGCATCTACGACCGTTCCCTCCCTACTTTTCATTTTGCCCGAAGGCAACTCGACCATGCCGTATGACAAATGATAAATGCCATCAGCATAAGGTCTTCCTAATTTTTGCATACAGAGTTGCAAAACCTTAAAATGGTAATCTTGCTCATTTCCAACCACATACACTGATTTTTGCATAGGAAAATCCCTGTATTTCAAATCCGCCGTTCCCAAATCTTGCGTAATATACACCGAAGTTCCATCTCCGCGCAAAAGTAATTTTTGATCCAAACCATCATTAGTCAAATCGATCCAAACCGATCCATCAGGTTTTTGAAAAAAAACATTTTTGCTTAAACCTTCTGTAACTACCTCTTTTCCAAGCAGATAGGTGCTGGATTCGTAATAAATTTTATCAAAATGGATTCCAATGCTTTTATAGGTTTCATCAAAACCTGCATACACCCAGCCATTCATTTTTTTCCAAAGATCGACCGTTTTCTTATCACCCGTTTCCCAACGTTTCAGCATTTCTTGGGCTTCCAAAATAGCAGGCGCATTTTTTTCGGCACGTTCTTGTATTTTTTCAAGATTTTCGCTGGGATTTTCGGCGGTGTATTGGGCTACCAATTCCTTGATTTGCTCTTTGTAAAACCGATCAAATTGTACATAATAATCCCCGACTAATTTATCGCCTTTAACTCCTTCACTTTCAGGTGTTTCGCCTTTCCCAAGTTTTTGGTAGGCAAGCATCGATTTGCAAATATGGATTCCGCGATCATTGACGAGGTTCGTCATCATGACTTCATAACCTGCCGCTTGGAGGATTTGGGAAACCGAAAAACCTAAAAAATTATTGCGTAAATGCCCCAAATGAAGCGGTTTATTGGTATTTGGCGAAGAATATTCGACCATTACTTTTTTTCCGTTCGAAGCGCTATAACCAAACTTTTCGTTTTCGAAAGCCTTTTGGAAAACTTCGAACCAAGCCGCTTGTTGAATCGAAATATTTAAAAAACCTTTAATAATATTGTATTTTTCTACGATTGGCATGGTTGATTGCAAAAAATCACCAATCATTTTTGCCGCTTCATCGGGTTTTTTGCCTGTAATTTTTCCGTAAGGGAAAGTTACAAAAGTATAATTTCCTTCAAATTCTTTTCTTGTGAGTTGTAGGCTTAAGTTTTCTGCTTTCGCCCCAAAAACCTGCTCAAAACAGTCTGCAATGCCTTCTAAAAGTAGCGATTCGATGTTCATTGTGTTTGTAATAATTTGGATTTGTGCGAAATCTTGCCTTCGCTATCATTGCGCAAAGATAGTAGAATAGGGCGTTTTTTTTAATTTTTCCAAAATAAGTTAAAATATTTTTGTCCGAACGAAGAAGTGTTTTAAGAAAAAGCCTAAGTTTGTTGAATACATGAATGGTTATGAATAGCGAAAAAAACACCTATTTTATCACTGGAGCATCGGGCTTGGTGGGCAGTTATATCACGAAAAGACTTTTGGAAGCAAACCAAAAAGTGATTGCTTTGAAGCGCAAAAACACGGATTTGGGCTTGTTGAGCAAGACTGATCAAGAAAAAATCACGTGGATCGAGGGCGATATTTTGGACATAGATAGTTTGCAAAAAGGAATTTCGCAAGCCAATCGGGTAGTTCATGCGGCGGCATTTATTTCTTTCAGAGCCAAGCACGCCGAAAAATTGTTAAAAATTAATGTGGAAGGTACAGCAAATGTGGTCAATGTTTGCTTACAAAATCAAGTTTCACAACTCTGTTATTTGAGTTCGATTGCCGCTTTGGGACAAAATTATGATTCTAAAATAGCGATTAACGAAAAAACGCAGTATGACACCGAGAATAGGGCTTCACAGTACGGATTCAGCAAATATTTGGCGGAGCAGGAAGTTTGGCGAGGTGTGGCAGAAGGTTTGAATGCTTTTGCTATAAATCCTTCTGTCGTTTTGGGTGTGGGAGATTGGGACAAATCGAGCCTTTTATTACTCAAAATGGCGTATAAAAACATCGGTTTTTACCCAAAAGGCACGCTAAACATCGTTGATGTGCGGGATTTGGCGGAAATCGTTTGGCAATTATTCCAAAATCCGACTTTAGGTAATCAGCGTTATATTGTCAGTTCTCAAAATCTTAGTTATTACGATTTTTTGGCAGAAACTGCCCTACGATTTGAAAAAAAACCACCTACGATAGCGCTCAAAAATTGGAATTTACAGGCATTTTATTGGATTAGTCAAATACTAAGCGCCATGCGCCTTTTACCGCCTGTTGTAACTTCGGAAACTATAGATGCCGTACAGCGAAATATTATTTATGATAATTCATTGATTATCAAGAGTTTAAACTTCCAATATCGAGCGCTAAAAGATACTTTGGATTGGGTTTGCGAGGCATTCGTGAAAAATTTGGAATAAATAAAATATACTGAAACTAAATTGGTTCTTGGTCGTAAAACGAAGTTCTTGGTCGTTTCTGGGCGAACAAGAATGTTCGCCATACAAAAGCATTCGTTGATTGAGTATAACACTTGTCAAAAGCTACTGAACGGTTTTGCTAAGTGTTATTTTTTCTAAAGTTCGCAATAATAAGCAAAAAATAAGTATTATATTTGTGCTAAATATTTTTTGAAAAAAATTTTACCTACTACCAAATATGTTTATCAAAACTATGAAACATTTTGCGGTGCTTTCTTTGATCTTTATGTTGGCTTCTTCGTCTGCCCCAAAAGATCAAAACCCAAAAAACCAAATACTGCTCAAAGCCTTGATGTATGGGCTTTCAGCAGGGCATTATGACGTAAAACAACTCAACGACAAGTTTTCCGAACAGGCTTTCGAACTCTTTTTGCGGAGAATCGACTACCAAAAATTTTTCCTTTTGGAAGAGGACGTAAAAGAAATGGAAAAATACAAATACTTCATAGATGACGAAGTGAATGCGGCAAGCTATCAACTATTGGGCTTGACAAGCCAGCTTTTAGCCAAACGCATCGCCGAAACCGAAACACAGGTATTAGACATTTTTTCGAAACCTTTTGACTTCAAAACCAAAGAAAGTTATGAAGCCGATCCAAAAAAATACCCATACGTAAAAAATGCTCCAGAACGCTACGACCGTTGGAGAAAAGACCTAAAATACAGGATTTTGGTTCAATATCAACAACTTTTGCAACAAAACGACAACCTAAAAAAGGAAAAAGAAGCAGGTAATGTCAAAGATGCGGTTGTTAAAACCGAAGCTGAACTCGAAAAAGAAGCAAGAGAAAGTTTGGAAAAAAACTACAAAGAATATTTTACACGCCTCAAGGCACAGGATCAGCAAGATTGGCTTGAAGATTACCTCAATGCCATTACCTCGACTTACGATCCCCATACCAATTATTTTGCTCCAAAAGAACGCGAAGATTTTAATATCGAGATGACAGGGCAACTCGAAGGCATCGGGGCTTCGCTTATCAGTTCCGAAGGTTATATCAAAGTTGCTTCGATAGTCGAAGGAAGTCCATGTTGGCGACAAGGCGAATTAGCAGTAGGCGACATTATTTTGAAAGCCGCCCAAGCCGAAGCCGAACCTACCGATCTGGTCGGAATGCGGGTAGATAAAGCCGTAACCTATATTCGCGGCAAAAAAGGCACTGAAGTTCGCCTCACCTTGAAGAAAAAAGAAGGCACTATCAAAACCATATCGATCATTCGTGATGTGATTGTTTTCGAGGAAACGTATGCCAAATCTGCGGTTTTGAAAAGCGAAGCGGGTAAAAAAGTAGGGTATATTTATTTGCCTAAATTTTACGCCAACTTTGAGAATCCAGCGGGAAGACAGTGTTTTCAGGACGTAAAAACCGAAATCCAAAAACTCAAAAAAGACAAAGTAGAAGGCATTATTTTGGATTTGCGCAATAACGGAGGCGGTTCTTTGCAAGATGTGGTCAATATGACAGGTTTATTTATTCCAAACGGGCCTGTAGTACAGGTCAAATCGCGCGATGTTGCTCCGCAAATTCTAAGCGATCCTGATCCAAATACGGATTATGAAGGCGATTTGGCTATTATGGTTAATCAAAACAGTGCTTCGGCTTCCGAAATTATTGCCGCCGCTTTGCAAGATTACAAACGTGCCGTAATTGTGGGCAGTAACGCTACTTTTGGTAAAGGAACGGTACAACGCATGATCGACTTGGATAATTTCCTTGACGATAACTATAAGACTATCAAGCCATTGGGCGCTTTGAAAATTACCTTGCAGAAATTCTACCGAATAGACGGAAGCACCACCCAACTCAAGGGCGTAATTCCTGATGTGATCCTGCCCGATGTTTCGCACTACCTCAAAGTGGGCGAAAAAGATCAAGATTATGCCATGGCTTGGGATCAAATTACGCCTCTGACCTATACGGCTTGGGCAAATAGTCCCGATATTGCCTTTTTGAAAAAACGTAGCGAAGAACGCCTTGCCAAAAGCGAAGCCTTCAAAGCCGTAGATCAATACGCCAAACGCCTCAAAAAACAAAGCGATCAGACAAGCCGTAGTTTGAGTTTGGAAGGTTACAAAGCGGA
>JAAFHK010000100.1:555-11740 GCA_013297565.1 Cytophagales bacterium | reverse complement strand
TTTGGCATTGATTAGGGTAGAAATAATGATTTTTGCCGTTTCATTATCTTCCATCAAATACCTGAAAACCACATCATAAATCGGGTTTGGAATCACTATGTAGTCGTTTTCGTCTTCGCTTTGCATATTTTTTGTAGATTTGAGTTTTACACAATCCTATAGTTTTTGTATTCAAAAGGTCGATAGCCTGTCGTTTTTTCGAACCAGTAACGGACTAAATATTTTAATTTCATGTTTTTACGGCTCACATCAAACTCAAAAACCCAGTCTGTTCGCTGGATTCGGGCTTCCATGACGCTGGGGTGCTTGCCATCGAAAAGTTTGAGGCTGTCGATTTGGTAATAATCGTATTGGTTTTCTTCTTGTTTTACGTTTTCTTTTACCCATTCGTCCGAATGCCACAATTTATTGAAAGACTGCGCTTTAGCTTGCTGTTTTTGAGGATTTTTCACCCAACCGTAATGATAAATTTGGGCAAAAATGGGTTTTACAGATAGTTTTTGGTCTTTTTCCTTTCGGAAACCTTGAGCATCTCGGTACGAATAAATATCTGCTCGGTTACGCACTATCCGCACTTCACGCCTATACCAGCGCGGCGAATCACCCAGATATTGGTACGAACCATAAAAATGCAAATAATCAAAAAGCAAGCCATCTACTTGATTATCAGCCAAATAGCGTTCCATAGCGGCTCGAATAATGGGGTGTTGCGTTTCATTAATTGCCTCATCACCCTGAATGTAAAAAGCCCAATCCGCATCGGGTGAAATAGCCCGCAAAGCCTTGTCGGTTTCGACTGCCAAAACCCTTCCGCCTTCTCGCAAAGTATCGTCCCAGATGGTATGAATAATCCGAATTTTGGGCGAAGCAATGCTCTCAATCAACCCCAAAGTCCCATCATCAGAATTGCCAAGTGCAACCACAAATTCATCACAAAGCGGTAAAACCGAAGTAATTGCCTCTATTATTGGATAATCGTATTTGATGGCGTTGCGAATAAAGGTAAAACCTGCTACTTTCATTTCTGTTTTTCAAAAATTCGTGCAACAAAGTTAAGAAAATAAAACTTGAGTGTAATAAGGTTTTTTTTGATCAAAAAAATATAAAATTTTGCCTAATGAGTGTTTTTTTATATATTTTTTTCTAATATTTCTCAAAAACTACCCCTCTCCATCAAGGGCATTTCGATCAAAAACGCCGTTCCTACACCCATTTCGGTTTCGAACCAAATCTGCCCGCCTGCGTGTTCGATGCCTCTTTTGGCAAGGGCAAGCCCGATGCCCGATCCTGTAAATTTGGTGCTGAAATTGGGCAAAAATACTTTTTGGCGGATCGTTTCGTCTATACCTGTCCCATTGTCTTGAATTTTTACGATTACTTTTTGGTTTTCCTGCCTTAGACTAACCTCTATTTGCGGTCTGCGTTCGTGCGGAACGGCTTGTATGCCATTGATTATCAAGTTTGTAAATATTCGTCCCATGAGCTGGCGGTCGCCAATCACATGAAACTCGGTTTTGGGAATATGGGTAATAATTTGGGCTTTTTCGTCATTTTTATACAAAGCTACGGTTTGGCGCAGCACTTCGGCTAATTCAAATTCTTCGTTTTTCGGAATTGGCATATTCGCAAAAGACGAAAACGAATTGGCAATATCAGTCAGGGTATCGATTTGGCTAAGCAAAGACTCGACCGACCGCACCGAACGATGCGTTTCCTGTTTCAGCACCCGCACCAAATTCTGCAAAGTGAGTTTCATGGGCGTAAGCGGATTTTTGATTTCGTGAGCCACTTGCCTCGCCATTTCGCGCCACGCCGACTCTTTTTCGCTTCTCGAAAGAGCTTTCTTGCTTTCCTCCAACTGCACAACCATATTGTTATACGCCCCAACCAAAAGCCCGATTTCGTCATCAGCTTTGTAGTCAAGCGGTTCGTTGTATTGGTTCAAGTTTGTAATATTGATTTTTTGGGCAATGAGCCGCAAGGGTTGAGTCAGGATTTGCGAAGCAAAATAAGAAATGCCAATCAGGGCAATAAAAATGAAGGTAAAAACCCTTAAAATGGTAGAAACAATGTCAATAATTTGCTTTTCGTATTGTTTTTGGGATTCAAAAAAAGGCACGCCAATCACGCCCAGCAGTTCGCCTGTTTCGAAGGATTTTACGCCAACATACACGGCATTATATTCCAATTTCCCAACCGATTCTGTCAGCATGACCTTTCCTTGCCCCTTTTCGATAATGGCGGACATGACTTGGGGGTTGATCAGATTTGCCAAAAGATCATTTTCGAAAATCAAAGGTTGGCTTGAGGCAATCAACAAACCGTTTTGATCAAAAAGGTTGATATCGCTTTGGGTCAGTTTGGCAGTTTTATCGATTAAGTCCAAAAGTTGCTCGTCTGAATACAAATTTTGTCTATAATTTTCCAATTCTTTCACCACATTTCCTGCCACATTTTCGGCTTGTAAAAGATAGGTTTCTTTGGTATTATTTTTATTACTATTATTCAAGAGGCTGATAATCAACAAACTAACCAAAAACAAAGGCAGAGAATAGGCAAGATTGGCATAGACCTGAATTTTGGCGGAAAAACTCACCTTGAAGGAAATGCGGTGCGAAACCAAATTGTACAAACCTGCCAATAAGAGCTTGAAAATGAACAGAATAATAAACAAAAATGAAAAATTGGCAGAAATGCTACGCGCAGGCGAAAAAGCAGAACTAATGATAATCGCACGCCCTTTTTCGCCTTTGATCAGCAAATGGCGATGGCGTTCGGTAGTGAGTTCGGTTTCCCGTTCTTGGCTGTTATTTTGCAAAAAATCCGATAAAAACTGCGTTCCGTAGTTAAAATCACCATAACTGTAGAGCAGTTTTTGGTTTTGATAAATCGCATAACTAATGTCCCGCTGTTCGTAAATATCCGCAAAACCTTTGTCCATGAACAAATTGGGATAGACGCTATTGGGAATAATTTTTTTGAGCCGCAAATTCAAAGCAATTCGTCCCAAAGGTTGTCGGTTGCGTTCGATATTGATAAAAACCAAATAATGCTTGGCATTTCCAGATAAGTCCTTGATAAAGAACAGATTAGGATATTCAGTTTTGTATTTCGCTTGAGCATATTTTTGTTTCAAACTATCAAAAGGCATTTCGGAATTTAGCGGATTGCCTTCAGGATCGAAGATCAAAACCGACACATCATATTTGTCAAAATATTCGCTTAAATGGATACGTTTTACCTTTTTTATGACCAATTCGTTTCGAGAAGTTGCCATGGAGAGCAGTCGCGATTTGATCATTTCGTCTTGTTGAATATCAAAAATTGCCTTGTTCAAAAGCACCTCGCCGTGTCCGTCATTGTCGATAAGTAATTGATTAGCAAAGAGTTTCTTGTTGCGTGCGTCTAAGGTTTTTTCGAAAATATAAATCGAATACGCCCCCATTGCCGCACTCACCAAAGCACTCACGAACAAATAAATAAAGGTGTAATATTTGAAAACTCGAATCGTTTTGGGAAACTGTAAAAAAGTAATGAGGCAAAGATAGACCAGATTCAGGGTAAAAACCATCGCATCGAAACGCCCCAGAATCGCCAAAAACAGCAAAAAACAAAGAGAAGCGTAAATAATTTGCTTACCAATTTCGAGGGGTGAAGCGTACAAAAACAGAAGCAAACGGCTTGAGATGTGCGAAACGAAAAAATAAAACAGCGATCCAAGAATGAAAATCAGGAAACAAACGATTTTGAAAACATTGAAATTGAGGTCGGAATTAATATCAAGGGTAGTTTGGGAATTGAAATAAATCGTGGTTTGGGAGTCAAAATAAATGCTTTCGAGCATATAAAAAACCACCCAAAATGCCCCAAAAGTCAGCGTGATCAGCCCCCAAGCTACCAGCGTTTTTCGCAAAACCGAAAGCGTGTGCAAACGGCGCAGGTTCAATAATTGGTGATAATGAAAATAAATAAAACTTCCTAATAGCGTGATAGTCAATACATTAAGAAAGAGATCGCCCAAAGAAGGCGCTATAGAAGAAGCGTAATATTTGATATTGAAAAGGTCGTAGTCGATAAGGGAAAAAGGGATTTCGAATTGGATCATCAAAAAACGGATCACGAAAAGCGAAAAAGCCAGTACAAAGACACTTTCTTGTAT
The DNA here is from genome assembly GCA_013297565.1 of Cytophagales bacterium. GTDB lineage: Bacteria > Bacteroidota > Bacteroidia > Cytophagales > Thermoflexibacteraceae > JAAFHK01. The sequence goes on along the minus strand of JAAFHK010000100.1, from coordinate 7,581 downwards.
TTTTCCTTTTCTTACCAAGTCCAAGACGTTCAGGCGGATTTGTAAAAAGGTAAAAATAATGGTAAAAAGGGCGAAAATTAACATCAAATTATAGTAAAGCGGGACAATAGTGGTTGGAACTTCCCGAAGCCCAAGCGGAAAAATCATGGTAAAAAAATACCGACCTTCAGCGCTCTTGACCTCGATACCGCCTTCGTCATTTTTGAACGAAAGCCGCAACTCAACCTTGCCAAAAATATCCGAATTTAGCGAATTGGACACATACTGGTTCTCTTTTGCCTTCACAAAAAGCGGAATCACCGAAACTAATTGGTAGCGTTCGCCGCTTGGTTCATTTTCGTCTTGAGTTTTCGCCCCCGTCAAAACGGCATCTTTGACGATGAGGAAAATGCCATGATTATTCTCAATAATTTTTTCTGTAAATTTTCCTGTAATTTGCTCATTATCAATCTTATAACGGTTGTCAGACCAGTAAGAAAGGCTTTCATTTTGATAAATAAAAATGGAATATTTGTGTGGATAGGCAAGCAAAGTCGAGAAATCGAGCTTTTGAGTTTGCAAAATCTGCTGTTTGAATTGCCAAATTTCAGCTTTCGCAAAATCCATTTCCCTTTGCAAATTTTGCTCGACATTTTTGGCATAAGTTTCCAGCGTTTCTCTTCCCGAATTGAGGTAACTAAACCCAACCGTAAGCGCCAAAAACAGCAAAGCAAAGGGCATATAAAAATAATAAGGCGAGCGCATAGAAACAGGGAAAAGATTTGAGGGCAAAGTACGTATTTTTCGGATTTTTGCCAAATAATTTACTGCAAGCTCATTCGATTTCTATGCCAAAAATGGATTTGATCTATTTGATTAAAATTGCCAGAATTTATTGAGAAGATAAATCCGCCAAAATCGAGTTTCTTTTTTGTAATTTCGCCGAAAGTTTTAGGCACAACTGCTCTATCTATACGATTCCGATTGTTCAAATTGTCTTTTCACGAAAACGAAATCAAAATGCCAAGTGCCAAATTGCCTTTTTTTAGGTATTTACTGATCGATCAAATGTTGCGGAGCAAAACCCGCACTTTCCCAAGCAAGGAGGAACTTTTGGAAGCCTGTCGGGACAAATTCGGGGTGAGTTCGATCTCTACCATCGAGAAAGACCTCAATGCCATGCGGCTCGATTTTGATGCCCCTATTGTCTATAACCGTTTCAAAGGCGGTTACGAATATAGCGACAAAAGTTACAAATTTCTTTCGGTCAATTTGAGTTCTCAAAATATGTTGGCTTTGGGTTTTGTGGAGAGTATTTTGGAGGAATTTAAGTGTTTGCCTATTTTCGAGGAGTTCTCCGATGCTGTAGATCGCCTGCTTGACGGCTTAGAAATTACCAAAACTTTGGGCAAAAATCAACGAAAATTGGGCAAATTTATCCAAATAGATAAATCTCCGTATTACAAAGGTAGCGAACTTTTGGGCGAGCTGATCGGGGCTATTGCGGGCGAACAACCTTTAGAAATAAAATACAAAAAATTTGGGGCGGAACACGCCAAGCCTGTGGTGATGCACCCCTATATGCTCAAAGAATATCGAAATATGTGGTATGTTTTGGGCTATGTTGAGCAATATGAGAGAGTGATCGTTTTTGCTCTCGACCGCATCGAGAGCATGAATATTTTGAATAAAGCCTATTTTAAGCCTGAAAAAGCTCTTTTTAATGAAGAAACTTTTTTTGCAGATACTGTAGGAGTTACGGTTTCGAAAAACCCGCCTGAAAAAGTTTTGCTTTTATTTTCGACCTTGCAAGGAAAATACATCGAGGCACAACCCATTCACCGTTCGCAACAGATTATCGAAAATAGTGAAAAAGGCTGTCTGGTCGAGTTGGAAGTGGTCATAAACCCCGAACTCAAGATGCAAATCTTGAGTTACGGAGCAAATGTAGAAGTGCTTGCCCCCGCCACTTTGGTAGAGGAAATGGGCAAGGAAATCAAAAAAATGCAATTTATCTATAACAAATCGGCAACTTGATCAGCCATGTAAGCGGCAACTTCTGAAGAAATATACGTTCCAATGTCTTCGCCTTTGACAAGTTTGTGCAAATTTCCCTCTTTGTTCATATCGAAAACAATAATAGGCAAATTATTTTCTTGGCAAAGCGTAAAAGCGGTCATGTCCATGACCTTGAAATTGTGTTTAAAAACTTCTTTGAAGGAAAGCGTAGAAAAACGAGTCGCTGTTTTGTCTTTTTCGGGATCGGCAGTATAAACCCCATCAACGCGCGTGCCTTTCAAGACCACATCAGCCCCAATCTCGATAGCCCGCAGAGAAGCCGCCGAGTCAGTAGTAAAATACGGATTGCCAATTCCCGCCCCAAAAATCACGATTCGTCCTTTTTCCAAATGACGAATTGCCCGCCTTCTAATAAAAGGTTCGCAAACCTTATCGATATGGATTCCCGACAGAAGGCGTGTGTAAAGTCCTGCTTTTTCCAACGCGCCTTGCAAAGCCATGCCGTTGATCAAAGTAGCCATCATGCCCATGTAATCCCCTTGCACTTTTTCAATCCCAATTTCTGCGGCATTGTCACCCCTGAAAATATTTCCCCCACCAATCACAATTCCGATCTGTACGCCTTCTTTTGCCACTTTTTTGATTTCTTGGGCATATTGTTCCAAACGAGCCGCATCGAGAACCGTTTGTTTGTCGCCCATCAGGGCTTCACCACTTAGCTTAAGTAAAATACGCTTGTATTTCATTTCGTTTTCAAAAATTAAAATTTGGAAGTAAAAAACATACATCAAAAACTAATTTTTCTTTTTGTAGAATAGACCTTAGCCTGTTCAAATCGTAGGCTAAAACATACGTTACAGAAAGACAATTTCGATTGAGCATACATCAAAAAAAAACCAAATTCCTAAAATGGAATTTGGCTAAAAAAATAAAACATTATTTGATCGTAAAAGAATGCTCACCAATGAGGTGATCATCACAATAAATTTCCAATTTGTGCTTGCCCTGTTTGAAAGGATTGCCTTTTTCGAACAAATAATCGACTTGGACATCATTCGATTCGTAAAAAATATTTTTGACCGTAGTGCAGAAATCCTCTCTACCTTGTATTTTAAAATGATGCGGTGAATTTTTGGCATCAAAAAGAACCAGATCATCAGGTTCTACAATCCTAATATAAACTTTTTTGGAAGCGGGATCGACCAGTACATTTTCTTTGATTCGAAAACGAACGGCGAGTTTGGCTACTCTTTTGGCAAACAAACCTTTTTCGTTATTTCTCTGATCAGTCTTATCGAAACCTTGCAACTCGAAGTTATCCGCTTTTAGGCGTTTGGCTATGTTTAATTTTTCTTCCAAAAGTTCTTTTTGTGTGCAGGTTTCGCTTACTTCTGCCTTCAAACTGTCCCTTTCCGTTCTTAACGCTTTATTTTCACTTTCAAGGTCTGCCACCGTTTGCTTAAGAATAACCAATTCCATAGCTTTTTTTCCCAACATTTTTTCGTAGTGGTTAATCTTGTGCGTCATCTCTACTATTTGCGCACTATCTACATTTCTTTTTAATTTCAAATTATATTTTTCGGCTTCTAATTGTTTTCTAAAAGCAGTCAAACTATCCACTTCGCCGCCCAAAGTAGAAACAGTTTCGATATGATCGGCAAGTTCGCCAGAAATAGAATCTAATTGATTATAAATAGCATGGAGCTGTTTTTTTGGCGTAGGAGGTATATTTTGAGAAATCTGTTTTGGGTTTTGAGATAGTAAATAATATCCCGAAGTGATTACGCTTAGTAAAACTGCCGCCACAATCCCTACGGCAGTAATTTTCTGGACAGGTGTAGAAAAAGCGATTTTCATGGTTTGATTTGGATAGAAAAATGAAACAAAACGCCAGTTCAAATGAGTTCGTTTGTTTAAATACGTTTTGTATGGTTTTTAGTTCAATACTTGTAAGATTTTCTGGCAAAATTAGATTTTTATTTGTCTTTTTTCCGATAATCTCCTCTTTTTATTGATTTGATCAGTTCTGCCCATGCAAAAGGATTGAGGAGTGGAATCGAAGTTGCCGAATTTTTATTCATCATGGAATTGATATAGGTATTCATGGTATTTCTATAGCTCATGTTAGGCGTGGCGGGTGAAGCAAAGGAAAGGCGCGCCATTTCTTGATTGCTCAAATTCCGCTTGACATTCTGCTGTTCAAAAGTTTCTGGGACTTTAGTAGCCAAAAATACTTCTTTGAAAACCTCAATAGAAGGAAAAGGAAAGACCTCTACAACGGGTAAATAAGTGGTGTCGGCTTTGAGATCGATAAGCACCGAATAGCCTGCCTCCTTGCGATTGGGAATCACGATTCGCTGTTTTTTGTAGCCAATAGCCGAAACAATGACCGTATCACCAGCCAAAGTGGGCATTGAAAAATAGCCTGTAACGTCCGTACTCACGCCCCGTCCCGCTTTGGGAACGTACAAATGCACGCCTGGTACGCCGTAGGAACTATCGCCCTCTACCACCAAGCCCGAAAACCGAATCACCTGCCGTTCGCCTTGCGCCATCAGCCCGAAGGATACAGAAGCAAACAAAAAAAGCAAAAATAATGTTCTCATAGCACAAAGTTAATGATAATTTATTCATTCTTTGAGAGTTTTCCCAAAAAAGTATTTAATTTTGAAATCAATAAAACGCAAGTCTGCCTTACCTATGCAACAACATTTTTTTCCTTTTGAAAAAACATCACATTTTTCTACATTTTTTTTGGATTACATAGCCCAAAAACCCACACTGACTGATTTTTATGGTCTTTTTCCAAATCCTGAAAACTTCATTGAACAAGTAAAAAATAAATCCTTTAGTTCGGAAAAAAGGCAAGTTTTGTACCAGACGCTTACCAGACAGTACGCAGAAACGCCCAAAATGCCCTATTTGGCGCTCGAAATGCTTTTACAAGACAACACTTTTACCATCACGACAGGACACCAGTTGTGTGTTTTTACGGGACCTTTGTATTTTCATTACAAAATTATGACTGCTATCAGGACAGCACAACACTTGCGAAAGTTGCACCCAACTTACAATTTTGTGCCTGTTTATTGGATGGCAAGCGAGGATCACGATTTTGAGGAAATAAGCCATGTCCGTCTTTTTGGAAAAAAATACGAATGGAAATCCGAGTCCGTAGGTGGTGCTGTAGGTAGTATGAATTTGGCGGGAATCAGCGAAATGATTGCCGAAATGCCCGAAATGGATAGTTTTTTGGCGGAAGCCTACAGCCAATCAAGAAATCTGGCGGAAGCTACGCGCTTGATAGTCAATGAATTATACGGAAATGACGGTTTGGTGGTCATAGATGGAAACGATCCTGAATTGAAAAGAGAATTTTTGCCCTTGATGTTCAGGGAACTCAATGAGCAAAGTTCAGAGGAAATCGTCAAAAAAAGTTCGGTCGAATTGGAAAAACAGGGTTACAAAGCACAGGTTTTTCCACGCCCGATCAATCTTTTTTACATGAAAGACGATTTGAGGGAACGGATCGAAAAACAAGGCACAGAATATCAAATTGTGAATACCAATTTACACTTTTCGGAGCGCGAAATGCTTAGCGAACTGCAAAATTTTCCCGAACGTTTTAGCCCAAATGTGATTTTACGCCCTCTCTATCAGGAACTTATCTTGCCCAATTTGGCATACATCGGGGGACCTGGTGAATTGGCGTATTGGTTTCAACTCAAAGGCGTTTTTGACTATCACCAAATCCCTTTCCCTATTTTATTGCCCCGCAATTTCATGATGTTGATCAATAAAAACCAACAAAATCGTATCCAAAAATTAGGCTTTTCTATCGAGCAACTGTTTTTGCCCTTACAAAGCCTCAAAAATGAATATGTGAAGCAAAATGGACAAATCTGGGACGGTTTGGAGCAAGAAACCCAAAGGCTGAAGGAAGCATTTGAGCAGATTATTGCCAAAGTACAAACGGTTGATCCAACCTTAAAAGCCTTTGTAGAAGCCGAAAAACAGCGTTTGGAAAATAGCCTTGAAACGATCAACAAAAAAACAAGCAAAGCGGAGGAGCAAAAACACGAAACAGCCATCAAACAAATGGTGAATCTTTTGGCTTCGCTGTTTCCGAACGGAAATTTGCAGGAAAGAGAGGATAATTTCTTGAATTTTTACCTCAACGATCCGCAATTTTTGCGAAAATTATTGACAAATACCGATCCGTTTGATTTTCGCTTGGCGGTTTGGGAACTGGATTGAAATTCCATGAATACTTTGTATCGTACCCTTCAGGGTGCGGCTAATTATTTGATTTTCAGCAAATTACAAACACCCTAAAGGGCATTTTACAAATTTTCCCAAATTCTGTTTGAGGAAAGCCTGAAGTAAAAAAACTTCAGGCTTTTTCTTAATAAGTGTTACTTTTGAGCCTCGAATAATTATTTTTACCAAAAAATTATTCATTTTGTCAGCACACAACTTTTCACGAAAAAACTATACTCATGTGGGATTCGATAGCCAATTTCATTCTTCGTTTTCGTCTTTTGCTGATCGTAGTAGTGGCTTTGCTAACGGTTTTTATGGGTTTTCAAGCCCAAAAAGCCGAAAACACCTACGATTTTGTTAAAGTCGTGCCGCTTGATGATCCTGAAATGGTTTATTTCCAACAGTTTTTACGCACTTTCGGCGAAGATGCCAATGTTTTTGCGATTGGTTTGCAGGATAGTAGTGTGTATCGTTATGAAAATTTCAAGAAATTAGCCGAATTTACTGAAAAAATCGATGATCTGGCGGGAGTCGATACTGTTATTTCTCTCCCCAAAGTGCCTTTTATACAAGCCAATCAAGCCTCACAGCGTTTCGAAATTCGTCCTTTGTTCCAGCCTTTTCCTCAAAACCAAATGGAATTGGACAGTTTATTGGCAGTTTTTTCCCAACAAGTTTTTTATAAAGGGCAGTTGATCAATGTCGAAAATGGGGCTACTTTGATAGTCGTAGCCATTAATAAAATCGTTCTGAACAGCCTTCAAA
>JAAFHK010000100.1:0-545 GCA_013297565.1 Cytophagales bacterium | reverse complement strand
GCTATGCAGGTGTTCCCTACGTGCGGACTATGATGGCAAGCAAAGTAAAGCAAGAACTTAATTTTTTCCTTATGCTTTCGCTGGGTGTAACTGTGGTAGTCATGTTTTTGTTTTTTCGTTCTTTAGCCCCTATTTTGGTAACTTTATGCCTTTTGGGGGTGATTATCATCTGGACAGTTGGTTTTTTGGGAATATTTGGATACAAAATTACCTTGCTAACGGGTTTGTTACCGCCGATCTTGGTTGTGATTGGGATTCAGAATAGCACTTATTTTTTGACCAAATACCATCAAGAATTTATAAAAAACAGGGATCGGTTTCTTGCTTTGAAATTGGTCATAAAAAAAATTGGAGTAGTAACCCTCATTACCAACCTCACTACGGCAATCGGTTTTGTGGTTTTGCTTAGTACGCGTATTTCGATTCTCGAAGAATTTGGCTTGATCGCCTCCATTACGATTATGTGCCTTTTTGTACTTTCGATTACGCTACTGCCTGTTATTTTTTCCTATCTGCCCGATCCCAATCTGAAGCATACCAAACAC
>JAAFHK010000099.1 GCA_013297565.1 Cytophagales bacterium | reverse complement strand
CGCTTCCATCGCCAACGAACAGAAGCAAAAGCTTCCTGTGTTTCCTTAGAATAGGCGTAAATAAGCCATTTTTTGTTATTTTTCGTTCCAACATACGTCCAAAATTCATCGATTTGTCAACTATCATAATATTTATGTCGAGGTACGAATGAAAAAGAAATTGCATAATCAAGCAAAGTTTTTATACTAAAAACCTCCGTAATTTCAACATTTAGTTTAACGTAATAATTTGATTATCAAATAGATGTAATCTTTTGAAAAGATTACATCTATACGGTTTTGAGTATAATACGTAATACCTACTCACAAAAAATATTTTTTCAATATCACAAATGCCGCAATTTTGGCATAAAGTTCGTTCAATTTGAGAGCGAGTGGCAGGATCAGCTCCTCTATTTTGATAAAATTTTTGAAAAATTTTCGACAATTCGTTGCATCGAAAATTTTGTTTTCCTGTGGGCTTTATCCCATTTCCGTACGTATTCGTTGCTTTGATAATGAGGGCAAGGTTCATGTTTGTATGGAATTTGGTTTTTCTACAAAATTAATTCCCTCATTATCAATTTGTTATATCGATTATACGTTTTGAACTACTACCGAAAAATGAAATGCTATTCTAAATTGACACGAATGATTGAAATTTCAGTTTTATTACTCATTTTAAGTTTGAATCAGAAAAACAAAACTATCTTATGGTTAGCAATGTCCATAAATTTACAAGTCTGACTTGTGATCAGACTTGTTCTTAGACAAGCCCTATTTCCTAAACCTTCCCATATCCCAAAATCCGTGCAGGTATCCGCGCCATGCCCGAAGTTAAAAGTTCTTCATACAAAAAAATAGCCCTTTGGTAATTTTGCAAGGTTTTTCGGTATTGATCTTTCAAACTTAACCAAACTTCGATGTTTTTTCTAAGTATTTGATTAACAAGGTTTTGCCTTACTATTTTTTCCAATTCTTTAGCCACTTCCTCGTACCAATCCATCGAATCGGTACGAGATTGATTTTGCAGAATCAACAAATCGGTCGAGGCTTCGTGATCAGTCCCAAGCTCCATTTTTAATTGCGAAAATAATTTTTCAAAGTTTTCTAAAACTTCGGTTTCTTGCTGTTTTTTGAGGTTTTGGGTACGAATAAGTGCCTGAAATTTGATTTTCAAACTTTGACTCACCAAAGCAAACCACATAAAAAGTGCCGCCCCAAAACCGAGCATAATAGGAAAATAACCCATAATTGTTTTATTTTTGTGCTTTTTCGATTGCCTGTAAAATATCTGCCAAAATATCGTCTGTATGTTCCAGCCCTACCGAAACCCTGATCAGCCCTGCCGAAATTCCTACAGCCGCTTTTTCCTGATCGTTTAGTTTGGAATGCGTAGTCGAGGCTGGGTGCGTAACAATCGTGCGTGTATCGCCCAAATTTGCCGAAAAAGATAGCATTTCTACACTATCAACAAATTTTCGAGCCGTTTCCAAACCGCCTTTGAGTTCAAAAGTAAATAAACCGCCGCCCAAACGCATTTGTTTTTTTGCCAAATCTGCTTGTGGGTGCGAAGCCAAAAAAGGATATTTTACCCAATTAATCGAATCGTGTTTTTCAAGCGTTTGAGCCAACATAAGGGCATTTTGGCAATGTTTTTCCATTCGGACTGCCAAAGTTTCGAGGCTTTTCGAAAGCAACCAGCCGTTAAAAGGCGACATAGCGGGACCCGTATGTCGAGCAAAAAAACGCACTTTTTCGATTATTTCTTTCGAACCCAGCACCGCCCCACCCAAAACCCGACCTTGTCCGTCAATAAATTTGGTGGCTGAATGTGTAACCAAATGCGCCCCAAAACGGGCAGGGTTTTGGATATACGGAGTTGCAAAACAGTTGTCAATATTTAATAAAAGTCCTTTATTTCGTGCCAAATTGCCCAAAAATTCCAAATCCGCCAAGTCCAGACCAGGGTTCGAAGGCGTTTCGGCAAAAAGCATTTTGGTATTCGGTTTGATCGCTTTTTCCCAAGTTTCAGGTTTTTCTATATCCGCATAAGTGCTTTCAATGCCCCAACGCGGCAGAATTTGGGTCAGGATTTGGTGCGTAGAACCAAAAACCGAGCGCGAAGCCACAATATGATCGCCTGCGTTCAGGAAAGCCGCCATACTCACAAACATTGCCGCCATACCTGTTGCCATTGCCATGCCGTCTGCTGTTCCTTCCAAAAGGCAAAGTTTTTGGACAAATTCGTCATTATTGGGGTTCGAAAAACGGCTATAAATATTTCCCTCGATTTCGTTGGCAAACAGGGCGCGGGCTTGTTCGGCATCTGCGAATACGAAACTTGAGGTAGCAAAAATAGGGGTAGAGTGTTCTCTTTGCGAACTGCGCTCGGTTTGGGTACGAATAGCGTTCGTTTCAAAATGTTTCATGGGCGTTTGTATTTTGGTAGCACACTGCAAAGTGTCTGTTATTTGATTTAAAATCCAAAATTAGAAAAAAAACTTGGGCATGGGTATTTTTCGTGTATTTTTGTCCAAATAAACAAACGAACATGAACTATATAGGTTCGAAGCACAAACTTTCCGATTTTATTTATTATTCGATCAAACAAACCGTAGGAAATACCGAAAGCAGCGTTTTTGCGGATATTTTTGGCGGAACAGGCATGGTTTCGAGGCGTTTCAAGACCGAAGTACAGAAAATAATTGCCAACGATACGGAAACCTACAGTTACGTACTTTTGCGAAATTATATTGGCAATACGCAGGGCTTTGCTTTCGAAAATTTCATGGAAGAATTAAACGAAACGGCTGTTTTGAAGGGATTTATTTATAAGCAATACTGTGAGGGAAGCGGAAGCGGACGGCAGTATTTTAGCGACTGGAATGGACAAAAAATAGATGCGATTCGACAAAAAATTGATTTTTGGAAAAAAGAAAAACAAATAACTGATCACCAATATTATTTTTTATTGGCAAGTTTGCTCGAAAGTGCCGACAAAGTGGCGAATACGGCTTCAGTTTATGGGGCTTTTTTGAAAAAAATCAAACCTTCTGCCCAAAAAAGCCTTTTGCTAAGTCCCGCTTTGTTCCAAAATAGTTTGCAAGAAAATGAAGTTTATCAGCAAAATGCCAATAATTTGATCACGAAAATCAACGGAGATATTTTGTACCTCGATCCGCCTTATAACGCCCGCCAGTATGGAGCTAACTATCACTTGCTCAATACTATAGCTATTTATCAGCCCTTCGAACCTTCAGGAAAAACAGGTTTGCCCAAATATTACCGTTCGCAGTATTGCCAAAAAGACAAAGCCGCTATAGAGCTGGAAAACTTAATAAAACTTGCTCAATTCCGATATATTTTTTTGAGTTATAATAATGAAGGAATTATTTCGAGGGAGCAAATACGCCAAATTTTTGAAAAATACGGCAGATACGATCTTTTTAGCCAAACTTACCAGCGTTTCAAGGCAGACAAAACCGAAAACAGAAATCACAAAGCCGACTCGACTTTTGAATACTTGCACGTATTGGAAAAATGGTAACATAGGCTCGTAGCCTGTGAAATTTAGCATAAAGAGGCGAACGAGGGATTCGAACCCACAAACCTTATTATTTCGGTCTTGCCTTAGCTCGCCTTGTTTGGAGAATTTGCCTCGAATATGGTAATATTCAAAGACCTTACCAATCGTTCTCACAAACAAGGTTATTTATAATTTTGCTTTTTTAATTCATTTTTTCGATCAAATAAATGTTTTTTTCGGGCAAATAATCCACAATCAACAGCGTTGCACCGTACCCAATTTCGTTTTGGTCGTCATAAGTACGCACAGCCACCTCGATTCTGTCGCCATTGGGCATTTTGATACTTGCCTGCCCAAACTGCGTAGTGACTCGGCTGGAAGTCAAAATTGCCGTTTGACCAACCATGTCATTGGCTTTGCTAACTTTGCCGTAATCCGTAAAAACAGGGGCTAACAGTTTGGTAAGTAGCGCAGTTCCAAAAAAAGAGGTGCTAAAAGAAGCCACAAAAACCAAAATATGCGAAATCCACGAACTTTGGGTATTAAAAATTACATTAAGCCAATAATTAAAACCAATCCCCCAAACGCCTTGCCCAAACATCAGAGCCGTAAGTACGACCGAAAGCGGCACTTTGCCAATGCCTAAAAAAGCCGTAACGTGCGAAAAAAATTCACCAAAACTAAAATCCCCATCAGCATCGAGGTCGGCATCGAGTTCTACGCCCACATCGAGGTCTGCATCGGCTTCGAGGCTTACATCGGTTTCTGTTCCACCAAATAGTCCCAGCGAGGAAATAAGCCAAAGACAAGCCGAAAAAGTAATAAAAAAAGCATAAAGCCAATTTTGACTTTGTTGCAAAAGGTCGAATAATTCGCCCATAGTATTTAAGATTTGAGGAATTTTGAATACAAAAATACATTTTTTTGGAAAAAAATCACCAATTTGGAACTTAGCTAAGAGTTCGTTTATTTTGCGGACAAAATTAGACAAAATTATGCCTATTTTCATCAGTCAAGACGGGCGGATCATTCGCCAAGCCTTCAGGCTTTCGGGCGGTTCGGTAGGAATTTTCGAAGGAAAACGCATTGGGCGCGCCAAAAATCTCGAAAAACTACAGGCACAGATAGAAGACCTGAAACAACAACTTCATGAAAAACAAAATCTTTTGCATGAAAAGCAAGAAAAATTAAAAAATTTGCAAAAAAGCACCCAAAAGAACAGCATCAATCAGCATCAAGCCGAATTAAACCAACTCAAACAGCGTTTGGCATCGGTGCGAAGCCGACACGAACAACTTGCCGAGATGAGCAAGCGCCAGAGGATTCGGGAGGAGGAAATGTTAGACCGTTTGGCGGAGCTAAAAGATCAGATAAGCCAGCAAGAACCTGCGCTCGAAAACCTGAAAAGTGAGATCGAAATTTTGACTGAAAAAGCCGAAAATTTGCAAAACCAATACCAAGAAAGTAGGGTAGGGGCGGAGCAAAAAACGCAAAATTATAACCAACAAAATATTATTTGGGTACAAACCCAAAACCACGTAAAGAGTTTGGAAAAAGAACTCGAATACAAAAAACAAAACAGGGAAACCTTGCTTCGCCAAATCGAACAGCACCAAAACGATCTTTTGGAAACGGAAAAACAGCTTTCGCAACAGGTTGAAAATGAGGATTATACAGGAAAATTATTGCTTTTGACCGAAGAAAAAAAATCGCTTTTCGAGGCGGTTGAGGAAGCAGAAACGGCTTTTTATGAAGAACGCCAAAAGATCAGCGAATCGGAAAAAATATTGCAAGATTTGCGGAAAAGAAAAGAAAATGCGGAGCAAATCATCAATGAACTTCAGCAAAAAATTACCGAAAGTCGGTTTAATTTGGTAGCAGTCAAAGAACGCTTGTCGGTAGAGTTTGAGATCGATCTGGATACGATTTTGAAAGAACAAAATCCTGATTTACAGTACCTTACAGAAACAGAACTTCGGGAAAAAGTAAGCCAATACAAAGAAAATTTACAAAAAATAGGGGCAATTAATCATACGGCTATGGAGGCGTATGAGGAGATCAAGGAACGGCACGATTTCATTGTTAAGCAAAAAGACGATTTGCTGAAAGCCAAACAAGATTTACAGGAAACGATCCAAGAGATCGAGGGGGTGGCGAGGGAACGCTTTGTAAAGGCATTTGAGCAAATTCGAGAGCATTTTATTCGTGTTTTTCGTTCGCTTTTTTCTGCCGAAGACAGTTGCGATTTGAAACTTAGCGATCCTACGAATCCCGTAGAGTCCAGCATAGAGATCATTGCCAAGCCTAAAGGCAAACGTCCGCTTACGATCAATCAACTTTCGGGCGGCGAAAAAACCCTGACCGCAACGGCTTTGTTATTCTCGATTTATTTGTTGCGACCTGCGCCTTTTTGTATTTTTGATGAGGTAGATGCACCGCTTGATGATGCCAATATTGATAAATTTAACAATATTATTCGTGAATTTTCGAAAGAATCGCAATTCATTATTGTTACGCACAACAAACGCACGATGGCAAGCACTGATATTATGTACGGCGTAACCATGCTCGAACAAGGCGTTTCGAGGGTTTTGCCCATAGATTTGCGGAGTTTGGAAGGCTAAGAAAATGCCTTTTTAGACTAAAAAAGGCATTTATTAAGAAAAATAAAAATAAAATAAAAAATAACTACCTAAAAATTTGACAATCCAAAAAAAAGAAATACCTTTGCAACGCTTTTGAGAGAAAGCAAAATGAAACCGAAAAGGAGGGTTGCCTGAGTGGTTAAAGGAGCAGTTTGCTAAACTGTCATCTCGTAAGGGATGCAAGGGTTCGAATCCCTTACCCTCCGCATCTGTTTTTTCGGGGTGTAGCGTAGCCCGGTATCGCGCCTGCTTTGGGAGCAGGAGGTCGTAGGTTCGAATCCTGCCACCCCGACATTTTTCGACTCATTAGCTCAGTTGGATAGAGCAACTGCCTTCTAAGCAGTAGGTCGCTGGTTCGAATCCAGCATGAGTCATACAGAACGCCAATTTCTAAAATTTAGGAATTGGCGTTTTTTTGTGTTATTTTGGCTAAACGGTTAATTTATTAATAATTTGTGTTTTTTGTTACAAATTTTCCTAATTTCAGACGAAAACTATTATAATATCTAAAAAAAATACAATAATTTTTTTTAGATATTATAAAATATTTCAATAAAATTGCTTGAATTTTATTTTGAAAAATTATTTAAACCTACTACACCATGAATCCTACAACCCTTACTGTCTTTTCCTATGTTTTTATTGCCGCTACTTTGGTCTTTGGTTTTATTGCGCCCGAAGTCGCCTTTTGGATGCGAATAGCGGCAGTTTTGCCTGTGGGCTATATCGTTTTGGCACAATATTATTATTTCAGATCAACCTCTCGCAAGCTAAAAAGTGGCATCAAAAGCCGAAATTTGAAGTTTTTTACAGAAAGTATTCCAAATTATAAATTTCCCGATTATTTTTTGGCTATAGAGCATTTGGTCAAACAGCACACTTTGGTTCGCAAGTTGGAACGCGCCCATTATCAGGGTTTGGGAGGCATTTTGAACCGAAATATTGATGATTTGGGTGATCTTTTGGGTGATGAAATCGATAATTTGGCTTGGGACACCAGTTACAAAGAAAGTACCCAAATGCCCGAAGACTGTTTTTGGGTTTTGCGCTACAAATCCAGTCATGAGGATTACAAAAACAAAACGATTGATGTCATTTTGCGCTTGCGCTACAGCCGTCAGTATCATGTGGGGGTGTTCGAAACAGCCACCACAAACCCCGAAATTGCAAAGGAAATCAAGAAATGGGCGTATCAATACACGAATGAAAACTCGATTTATAGGAACAAATTGATCAGTGTTAATATTATCGAGAGTCGGGTGCGGAGGGGTTTTGATGAGATGCCTACGCAACTTCAGATTTTTTTCAAAAACATGAGTCAAATTGCCGAAGAAGAAATTATCCTCGAAGATCATCACCGAAATATCATTAAACGCAATATTTTTGATTTTGCCGAACACAAAAAAGACCTTTTGGAGTTGGGCGTTTCGGGACAAAAAGGAATTTTGCTTTATGGTCCTCCTGGTACAGGCAAAACTTTTACTTGCAGATATATTTACTCCAAAATTCCCAATATTACGACCATAATTGTAACGGGGCAACATCTTTCCGAAATTCGAAGTATCTGTCAAATTGCAAAAGCCTATCAGCCTTCGCTGTTGATCATGGAAGATGTGGATATGGCATTTAGTTCGCGCGAAATCAACTTTTACAGTACCGCCATGGGCGATTTTATGGACGAACTCGATGGGCTAAAAGATGACGACAATTTGATTTTTTTGATGACGACAAATGCCATCGAACGCGTAGAAAGTGCGATTCGCGACCGTCCAGGGCGCATCAACCAATGTATAAAATTTGATTATCCAAAAGACCCACTTCGCAAGATGTGCTTCGAACATTTCTTGAAAGCCTATGATAGTTCTGCTCTTGATTTTGATTATTTGGTCAAACTTACAGGCAAAGTTTCACAGGTTTTTATCAAAGAATTGGTTTTGCACGCCGTTCATATTGCTTTGGAAAAAACAGGATTCGACAAAACGGCTTTCAAACTCCAAAATGAGCATTTTAAAGAGGCTTTTGATGAACTCACCAGCCAAAACAGCAAGTATGTTGATTCGATTCTGGGCTTTAGATAGTTTTGCATTAGGATTGCTGGACTTGTGATGCAATAGGGAACCGAATTTTCTGAAAATAATATACTGAAATTAAATGGGTTTGTTTTTGTGGCGAACATTCTTGTTCATTGTACAAAACAATTTTTTCTTTCTTTTTCGCTTTATTTTTTGAAAAACCAAATTAATTTTTAACTTTAAGGTTTGGAAATAAGTTTTTTTCTTATTTGTATTTTTTGGATAAAAAATAGTATAATTATTACCAAAACCATATAGTAAAATGACCTTTGATTTGGAAATGATCAAAGCGGTGTATGCTCGAATGGGCGAACGCATTGCTAAAGCACGTCAGATTGTTGGCAGACCGCTAACGCTTAGTGAAAAAATATTGTATAGCCATCTTTTTGCAGGAATGCCTACGGAGGCTTACAAACGCCTTGAATCGTATGTGGATTTTGCCCCTGATAGGGTAGCCATGCAGGACGCAACGGCACAAATGGCTCTTTTGCAATTTATGTCCGCAGGACGCAACCAAGCAGCTGTTCCCTCTACTGTCCATTGTGATCACTTGATTTTGGCAAAAGATGGAGCAAAAGCCGACTTAAATTCTGCTTTGGGCAATAACAAAGAAGTTTTTGATTTTTTGGCTTCAGTTTCCAACAAATACGGAATTGGTTTCTGGAAACCTGGTGCAGGAATTATTCACCAAGTTGTACTGGAAAACTATGCTTTCCCTGGTGGCATGATGATTGGTACGGATTCGCACACACCGAATGCGGGCGGTTTGGGTATGATTGCGATTGGGGTTGGCGGGGCAGATGCCGTTGATGTGATGGCGGGTATGGCTTGGGAATTGAAATTTCCTCGCTTGATAGGCGTAAAACTTACAGGCAAAATGAGTGGTTGGACTGCCGCAAAAGACGTAATTTTGAAAGTAGCGGGCATTTTGACGGTTGAAGGCGGCACAAACGCTATAGTCGAGTATATTGGCGATGGGGCGGACTCGCTTTCTTGCACGGGCAAAGGTACTATTTGTAATATGGGGGCGGAAATTGGGGCTACGACTTCGGTTTTTGCCTATGATGATAAAATGGGGGCATATTTGCGTTCCACCGAACGCACAGGCATAGCAGATTTGGCAGATCAATACCGCGAACATTTGCGTCCCGATGCCGAAGTGTATCAAAACCCTGAAAAATATTACGATCAGGTGATCGAGATCGATCTTTCGAAACTCGAACCGCACGTAAATGGACCCTTTACGCCTGATTTGGCTTGGTCAATTTCCGAATTTGCCGATGCGGTTCGCAAAAACGGCTATCCGCAAAAATTGGAAGTGGGTTTGATCGGTTCTTGTACCAATTCGTCCTACGAAGATTTGACTCGTGCCGCTTCGTTGGCACAGCAAGCCGCCGACAAAAAACTGAAAGCCAAAGCCGATTTTACGATTACTCCTGGTTCGGAATTGGTGCGTTTTACGGCACAGCGAGATGGACTTTTGGATACTTTTGATAAAATAGGAGGCGTAGTTTTGGCTAATGCTTGCGGTCCTTGCATTGGGCAGTGGTCGCGCCATACGAACGATCCGAATCGCAAAAATTCGATCATTACTTCCTTTAACCGAAATTTCAAAAGCCGTAATGACGGAAATCCCAATACACACGCTTTCGTAGCCTCGCCCGAAATTGTAACAGCTTTTGCGATTGCGGGGGATTTGTGTTTCAATCCTTTGACTGATACTTTGATAAACGAAGAAGGGAAAGCGGTAAGACTCGATGAACCAAAAGGCATCGAATTGCCACCACAAGGTTTTTCGGTTGAGGACGCAGGCTACCAAGAACCCGCTAAAGACGGTTCAAAAGTTACGGTTTCGGTAGCTTCCGACTCCAAACGTTTGCAATTACTTTCGCCTTTTGCCGTTTGGAATGGCAAAAACTACGAAGGTTTGCGACTACTGATCAAAGCTAAAGGCAAATGTACGACCGACCATATCTCAATGGCTGGACCTTGGTTGAAATTCAGAGGACATCTTGATAATATTTCAGATAATTTATTGATTGGGGCAACCAATTTCTTCAATGGAGAGGCAAATAAGGTCAAAAACCAATTAACAAGCGAATACGGCAAAGTGCCAGACACGGCACGGGCTTATAAAGCCGCAGGAATTGGATCAATCGTAGTAGGTGATGAAAATTATGGTGAAGGTTCGAGCCGCGAACACGCCGCTATGGAGCCACGCCACCTGAACGTAAAAGTGATTTTGGTCAAATCTTTTGCCCGAATCCACGAAACCAATTTGAAAAAACAAGGTATGTTGGCTTTGACTTTTGCCGATCCGAAGGATTATGACAAGATTAAAGAGGACGACCAAATCGATATTTTGGGCTTGACTGACTTTGCCGTAGGCAAACCTTTTACGATCCGTTTGACGCACACAGACGGATCGAAAGAGGAATTTAAGGCAAAACACACCTACAGCGATTCGCAGTTCGAGTGGTTCAAGGCGGGTTCGGCACTTAATTTGATTGCGGCACAGCAGAAAAAATAAGTTGTATTGGCGAATAAATTAGCCATATAAAAACGGCGAATAAATTCGCCGATACAAAAGAAGCATTTTTTGTTTTTTGTATTTGTTTTTGTGTTTCATAATGCTAAAAAAGCTATGTTCTTTGAACGTAGCTTTTTTTATTGAATTTCAAATAAAATACTACCTTTGCGGCAAATTTTTAAGCAAACCATGACGACCTTAGCCGTACAAACCATTCCTACTTTAGCAGATATTGAAATAGCGGAAAAACGCATCAGTCCGTACATTCATCATACACCCGTGATGAGTTCGCAAAGCCTCAACGAATTGACGGGGGCAGAGCTGTTTTTCAAATGCGAAAATTTCCAAAAAATAGGGGCTTTTAAAATGCGTGGAGCAAGTAACGCCATTTTTTCGCTTTCTGAAGGCGAAGTCCGAAACGGTGTTGCTACCCATTCATCTGGTAATCACGCCCAAGCTGTTGCCTACGTAGCGCGCCTCCGAAATGTCTCTGCCTATATCGTTATGCCCGAAAACGCCCCTACAGTGAAGAAAAAAGCGGTAGAACGTTTGGGAGCAAACTTATATTTTTGCGAACCGACTATCGAGGCAAGGGAAGCCATGTTACAGGGCATCCTCGAAAAAACGCAAGCTAATTTTATGCACCCTTTCAACGACTATCGAATTATAGCAGGACAAGCCACTTGCGCAAAGGAATTTTTGGCACAAATACCTGATTTAGAAATACTTACAACTCCAGTAGGTGGCGGCGGTTTGGTAAGTGGTACGGCACTTTTGGCGCATTATACTGCTCCGCATATCAAAGTGATTGGGGCTGAACCTGCCTTGGCGGACGATGCGGCAGAAGGATTCAGAACGGGAAAAATAGTGCCTGCTCGCAAAACCTTGAGCATTGCAGACGGCTTGCGAACCTCTGTGGGTGAAAAAACTTTTGATATTATTCGTAGGTACGTGCATAATATTTTGACTGCCCAAGAAGAAACCATTATTGAAGCCATGCGGCTGATTTGGGAAAGAATGAAAATTATTATCGAACCTTCTTGTGCT
>JAAFHK010000010.1:8560-25211 GCA_013297565.1 Cytophagales bacterium | reverse complement strand
GAAAAGAGAAACAGGCGACATCCTAATTGACGAAAGTACGACCATTTCGGGGATTCCTGCGGCGGCATGGGACTACAAATTAGGCAATCGAAGTGCTTTAGAATGGATTTTAGACCAATACAAGGAATCCAAACCAAGCGATCTTACAATTTTGGAAAAATTCAATACCTACCGTTTTGCAGACTACAAGGAAGAAGTAATTGATTTGTTAGGAAAAGTTTGTGCCGTTTCGGTCGAAACTATGCGAATTATTGGTAAAATGAAATCTTAACTTAAGAATTTATGACCAAAAAGCCTCAAAATAATCTTTTTCCTATTTTTTTAAAACTCGAACACCTGCCTTTGTTGATTGTAGGCGGCGGAAAAGTGGGTTTAGAAAAATTGGAAGCCGTTTTGCAAAACTCTCCTGCCACTGATGTTCGCATGGTGAGTTATACCTTTTTGCCCGAAATTCAGGAATTAGTCAAAGATTTTCCAAGTGTGGTTTTGGTCGAAAAAGGTTTTGAGGAAAAGGATTTGGCGGACAGAACGATTGTGATTTTGGCACTGAACGACCTTGCGGCAAGTCAAGAAATTCAACAGATTTGCAAACGAAAAGGGAAATTGGTCAATGTGGCAGATAAACCCGAACTTTGCGATTTTTATTTAGGATCGGTGGTGCGCAAAGGAAACCTAAAAATTGCGATTTCGACCAACGGAAAATCCCCAACGGTCGCCAAACGCATCAAAGAAACGCTAAATGAGGTTTTTCCTGAAGAAATAGACGAACTTTTGGACAAAATGCAGGCAATTCGAAACAGTTTAGTGGGAGATTTTGCCTCGAAAGTTCAACGTTTGAATGAAATTACGGAAACGCTTAAAACGAAAATTTAACTCCTAAATAATTCTAAAAATTTAATCAAAAGCCCGCATTTTTGAAAGCAGGCTTTTGATTTGGGCGGATTAAACGGTTCCTTGCATGGTATTTTTATCCACTTGTTTTCTTAATAAGCTGTAGGCTTCATTGGATTTTTCGAGGTCTTGCAAATGAATGCCGTTTCGACTTCCTTCCCACCATGAACCATTTTTAACACCACTCGCAGGGACTTCCAAATAAATAGAACCCAAACCAAAGAAACGTTGCCACAAACCGCGCCTTTCATGAACTTCCAATACCCGATTCAAACGCAAGACTTTGTTTTCGACACTCAAAAAGCCTTCACAATATTCTACTTTGTCCTCAAAAACCTTGTATTCTGTATTTTTATAAGTCAAATATTGGTAGCTAAGCGTTAGAACAGGCAACACAAACCACATAAAAAAAGCCACCATAATTCCCACATTAATAAAGGGAATGGTTTTAATTGTGATCAAAACCCCTAAATTTGCGGGTAATAATTGGACGGGATAAACGTTTGAGAAAATCCGCCAATAAATCCACACGCCCAAAAAGGAATAAAGAGCAAAATATAAATTTTACTAAAATAAAATCCTAAAAAAGCATACCAAAACACAAATTTGGGTTTGAATTTTTTGGTTAATTCTGTTGAGGCACGAAACTCCTCCTCTACTTTTACAGATGTTTCGAGGGTAATTTTATTACCACAATTCGAACAATAATTAGCCATAAATAGTTGAAATTTAGTATCTTTTATTAGAAAAATTATTACTATTACATATAAAACTTATTAAACATTTAGAAAAAATATTAAATTATAGTATTTTTTAATATAATTACAATAGTTATTTTTGGAATAAAATATTAAAAGGTTTTGAAAGCAAACTTTGATAAGAATTTGGTTTGCTGAAGGAGATTTTTCCAAATCCAAGTAATTTTTTTCCTTAAAAAAATTGTATTCTAAGATTAGCCTTTTAATTTTGCCAAAAAATAATAAATCATGGCAAATTTTCGCCCCTTATTGCTTTTTTCCTTGAGTATAGGCTTCGTTTTGCTCATTATGCAATTCTTTACTACACTTATTTCTGCTTACACATGGGCATTATGGGCTTATTTCGTAGCTTTGACGGCTATTAGTCATCTTTTGCTCTCGAAGGGCGTGGGTGATGATCCTTTTGATTTTTATAACAATACTATGGGATCGTTTGCCATTCGGCTTTTTGTGTCAGCGTCTATTTTGCTTGCTTTTTTCTATTATTTTCCGCAAGATCGTTTGCCTTTTGCGGTTACTTTCTTTATTTTTTATTTTTTATTCACAGGTTTTGAAATGAAAAGTTTATTGTCTAAATTACACCAAAAAAATACCCCGACAGGACATGAGAAAAAATAAACTAAACGCATTGATTTTTAGTTTTTTGCTTTTGATAGCTTTTGCCCCTGTTTTGCGAGCAGAGGGCGGTGAAACGGCAGGCGGCGAGGGCAAGTTCCAACCCAAAGACATGATTTTTCATCACGTAACCGATTCACACGATTGGCATTTGTTCGATACCAAAAATGCAGACGGGACTTTACACCCCGTATCCATTCCTTTGCCTGTAATTTTGTATTGTGGCGGCAATTTCGATGTTTTTATGTCGAGTGCTTTTGATCACGGCAAGGCGCAGGTCAGCAAAGGCGACCGTACCTATAGTATCGATGCTCATAATCACATCAAAGAAGCAGGCGGTCGGAAAGTGATGGATTTTTCGATCACCAAAAACGTTGCCTCGATGATGATTTCGGCACTTCTGTTGATCTTGGTTTTTTCGGCAGTAGCAGGCGGTTACAGCAAACGCAAAGGACAAGCTCCAAAAGGTATCCAATCGTTTTTCGAGCCTATTATCGTCTTTGTGCGCGATGAGGTAGCCATTCCAAACATTGGTGAGAAAAAAGCACACAAATATTTGCCTTACTTACTCACTATTTTCTTCTTTATTTGGATCAATAATCTTTTGGGCTTGTTGCCAACAGGAGCAAATGCTTCGGGAAATATTGCTTTTACGCTAACGCTTGCAGCAATTACGGGTATTGTTACCAATATTTCGGGTACATCGACTTATTGGGGACACATTTTTTGGACACCTGGCGTACCGCTTTGGTTGCGTCCTATTATGTTGCCTGTTGAGATTATCGGTATCCTTACCAAACCCTTCGCCCTTATGATACGTCTTTTCGCCAATATTACGGCAGGACACATCGTTATTCTTAGTATGGTAAGTTTAATCTTTATTTTCAAAAGTTATGCTGTTGCCTTGCCTGCGGGCTTTTTCGTGATGGCGATGACCGTTTTGGAATTGTTTGTCGCGCTTTTGCAAGCCTATATTTTTACGCTTTTGTCCGCCTTGTTCATCGGTTTGGCTTTGGAGGAACATCACCACGAAGAAGGACACGAACATTCGCATCATTAGAATAAACGGATTTTTGTAGAACTAACATTTCTTTAAGAAATGTTAGTTCTGTCTTTTTTAACCTCAATCAAAATTACTTTTGTAAGGTAAATATTCTTGTTCGTTTTACGACATAAACCAATTTAGTTTCATTACAGAATAAATTTTGCCCAATTTTAAAAAACAAATTATTCCCTTTCGGTTGATAGAATCTGTTTTTGATAAACCATTGGTTTTCAATGAATTAAAAATAACATTTCTTAAAGAAATGTTATTTTTTGCACGAAAGAATGATCCGAAAGGGAATAATCGTTTTGAAAAGGATAAAGCATACATTATTTCTAAATAAATTAACTTTTCAATAGAAATTAAACAAAATAATTCAAAAAACCATGATTCTCTACGAAAGCATTTATGCTAAAACTGAATTTTTTGAGGATTTAAACTTGCTGAAACAAGTTTTTTTTCCTGAAACAGTTAATATGACCAAGCAAGAATTTCAAGAAAGTCAGTTAATTTTATTAGATCGTATCATAAAACATAAACCGCAAATTATTTTGTCTAATCTGACTGATTTGCTCTTTTTGGTTTCTGTAGATTTACAAGATTGGTTAGTGAAAAATATTTATAACGAAGGCGGAAAATACGGAGTACGGAAAGTGGCTTATTTGGTCAGCCCAGATTTTATGGTACAACTTTCGGCTGAAATGGTTATAGAGGATTATAAAGCACGTATTTTTGAAAATCGTTTTTTTGCGAACGAAGCGGAAGCCATGAATTGGCTCTTAAAATAAAAAGTTGAGCCATGACACAAACCTTTGATTTTCGGCAAGATATAGTTTTGGAAAATGAAGTCGTCAAACTTCGCCCTCTGCAAACGGACGATTTTCGGTATCTGGTCGAGTATGCTGTAAATGAGCCTGAAATATGGGAGTATTTTACGGAAGGGGCGGCAGGCGAGGACAATTTACGACATTTCATAGAAAGTACAGTAAAAAATAGGGCTGATCAAAAAGATTACCCTTTTATTGTGTTCGACAAACGAACTAAAAAATACGTAGGAAGTACCCGTTTTTATCATATTAACCTCAAACATCAAACTTTGTTGATTGGGCATACGTGGTACGGAAAAAAGTATCAGGGTACGGGCTTGAATAAACATTGTAAATTTGTACTTTTGCAGTACGCTTTCGAGCAGATGGGCATGGAAAGGGTTGAATTTCAGGCAAATGCCAAAAATGAACGAAGCATATATGCCATGAAAAGCATAGGCTGTGTGGTCGAGGGCGTTTTGCGAAGCTACGCTGTCAATTTGAAAGGCGAAAGGCGGGATAGCATGGTATTGAGTATTTTGAAAGAGGAATGGTTTGGCGGAGTGAAGGAAAAATTGGAACAAAAAATACAAAAATAAAAGTTTATGGCAAAAAAGAAAGACAAACCAAGTAGCTACTCGGACTACAATTTAGAATATTTAAGGGAAATATTGGGCATAGACAATGCGAAAAAAGACCTAAATTTGCTCAAAAATACACTCGAACCGTCCGATTTTTTGGTGCAAACAATCAAAAGGAATCAAACTTTGCCCATTAATTCGGAAAAAGCACGTTCAGAGTTGCTCATTACGCCTGTTTTGGTCGAGTGGATTATTCGGAATCCTGAAAAATTGCAATATTTGTCGGGCAATACTTTCGATGTCGATCCTGATAAATTCTTGAAAGGTCGTTGCGATTATTTATTTACCAAACACCTTTCTTTGGATATTGTTGCTCCTGTAGTGGCGATTTTTGAGGCAAAAGACGATAATGTGGATAATTGGTATGGGCAATGTGGGGCAGAAATGTACGCGGCGAGGCTTTTTAATGAGCAAAAAAATGAACCCTACAAAATCATTTATGGGGCAGTAACTGATGGATATGAATGGGTTTTTTTGCGATTGGAAGAAAATATACTCTTAATAGATCGGGAACGATATTATTTGCGAAATTTGTCCGAACTTTTGGGCGTTTTGCAAACTATTATGGATTTTTATAATTAAGATTTTGTTTTTTTTAATTTTTCTTTAATTTTTTAAATTTTCATTTCTTATGATGAATCTTTTGTTAGAAATCGGTGGTAGCATGAGTGCTATGGGCGGCGGTATCGGCGCAGGTTTGGCGGTTATTGGTGCAGGTCTTGGCATTGGTCGCATTGGCGGCAGTGCTATGGAAGGCATGGCTCGCCAACCAGAAATGGCAGGCAAAATCCAAACAGGTATGCTGATCGCTTCGGCTCTTGTTGAGGGTGCGGCATTGTTCGCTATCGTTGTTTGCTTGTTGGCGGCTCTTTAAGAACCCACAAAAAAACCGTTCGCAAAAGGCTGGCTTTTGGAACGGTTTTTTTATTGTTTTTTGGGAAGGAAAAATTAGAAATTTATACCCTGTGAATAACAGAAATTTGAAAGCTAAATATGTATCAACTCAACAAAAGCGAACAAAAAACGCTGGATAGTATAAAAGGGACACCTTAATATGCTCGAAACTATTAATGCGAATCAGGGGTTCAAAATGAATGATAAAAAAAATAAAATATTGATTTTTAATAGATTACAAAAAATAAATAGCACCGTAGGTGCGAAATCTTTGTAGAAAAACATCTGTTTTACCTCAAGAACGCCATAGGCGTGAAATCTCGGTGAATATTTAGCCCCTACGGGGCTTTTTGGGGCAGGAAAATTTTAATTTCTACAAAGATAACACGCCTATAGCGTTAGAAATAGCCTTTTCGTTGCTAATTTTGAACCCCTGACTCGCATTATTACGAAAAAAAACACCAATCTACAGGCTTTTTAATGCCTTTTTTTCTGAAGCATGATTTTTTATACCAACGAAATTGCAATTCACACTTCTGTTCAGTATATTTGTTTATCACAAAATAATTTTCAATATGGTACTGATCCTCTCTGCGAAAACGCCTATTTCGGTCTTGTTGCAACAGATCAAGCAAATTCCTGTGCGCCGTCCGTTCCAAGCCTTTCGTTTTTGTGGTACAATCAAATTAATAGAAGAACCTTTGCAATACCAAAAACGCTTGCGTGATGAATGGAAATAGTTTTTTGGTCGATACTAATATTGTGTTGTACCTCATGGCGGGCGATCAGACTTTGGCGCAGTTATTAGACCAAAAAAATTTGTCTATTTCCTTTATCAGCGAATTGGAATTGTTGGGCTATAAAAATTACACAGAATCGGAAAAATTACATTTACAGGCATTTATTCAAAGTGTGCAAGTCATTGATATTAACCCGATTATCAAGCAAAGTGTGATAGATTTACGCAAAATCTACAAAATTAAACTTCCCGATGCGATCTTGCGGCAACCGCCATGTATTTGGATTTGCCGCTAATTACCGCCGATTACGATTTTCGTCAAGTCGAGGAGGCTACGATTGTGTTTTACGAGCGCTAAAAAAAATACCGTCCGACAGGCTTTTTAATGCCTTTAGGTTTGGAATATCAAAATATTTATTATTTTTACAACTTCAAATGCTTAATTTTAACCTTTTTATACCATGAGTTTAGTTACGCCGGAAATAGGATTAATTTTTTGGACTGCGTTTTTGTTCTTTTTGGTGCTTTTTATCTTAAGTCGTGTGGCTTGGAAGCCCATTATGACGGCTTTGAAAGAGCGCGAACAGTCGATAGAAGATGCTTTGAAATCGGCTGAACAAGCCCGTAGCGAAATGGCAAAATTAACGGCACAAAACCAAAACCTTTTGAGAGAAGCCCAAGCCGAAGCGGAAAAAATCCGCAAAGAGGCAAAAGTTGAAGCCGACAAGATGGTTGCCGAAGCCAAAGATCGGGCAAGTGCCGAATATAACAAAGAACTTGCCAAAGCACAGGAAACGATCCGCACCGAACGCCAAGCGGCTATTGCGGATATTAAAAACCAAGTAGCTCAACTCTCGATTGAGATTGCCGAAAAAGTATTGCGAAAAGAATTGGAAAGTTCGGACTCGCAAAAGGCTTTAGTCCAGACGTATTTGAAAGAAACCAAATTGAACTAAAACCCTGAAAGGCTATGTCCGAAATTAGAGTTGCTACCCGCTATGCCAAATCTTTGATCGAGTTGGCACAGGAAAAAGGAAGTTTGGAAGCGGTCTATCAAGATGCCAAACTTTTGAAAGAAACTTGCGAACAAAACCGCAATTTACGCAATCTGTTGGGAAACCCCATCGTATTGCAAGAAAAAAAATTGGCTGTTTTGAAAGGTATTTTTGGTAAACAAGTGAGCCCAATGATGAACACTTTTTTTGAAATTGTTTGTCGCAAAGGACGTGAAGGCGTTTTGTATGGTATGGCGGTCGAATTTGTTGAACAGTACAACAAAATAAAAAATATTCAAAAAGCTACTATTACTACTCCATTTGCTATCGATTCTGATACCCGCAAACAGTTTATCAAGGTGGTTTTTGACCTAACAGGTAGCGAAGTAGAACTGACTGAAAAAGTAGATGCCGAATTGATAGGTGGCTATATTTTACAAGTTGGAGATCGTCAGTTTGATAGTTCAATCCGTTCGCGCCTTGCTCGTATGCGTGTTTCGCTGGTCGATAAGGCTTATAAAAAAACATTGTAATTTGTCTTATTTTATTTTTCATTAAATTTAGAACTTCTTAGTAAAATCATATAAACACATGGTTCATATACGACCCGATGAGGTATCTGCAATCCTTAGAGAGCAGTTATCCAGTTTTAAAACAGAAGCCGAATTAGAAGAAGTAGGTACGGTATTGCAGGTAGGGGACGGCGTAGCAAGGATTTATGGTTTGACCAAAGCCCAAGCAGGTGAGCTGATCGAATTCGAAAACGGCTTGCAAGGCTTGGTTTTGAATCTCGAGGAAGACAACGTTGGGGTCGTTATTTTTGGTGAATCTACTGGCATCAAAGAAGGAAATACGGTAAAACGTACTCGCCGTATTGCGGCTATCAAAGTAGGTGACGGAATGTGCGGTAGAGTAGTAGATACTTTGGGCAACCCAATTGACGGAAAAGGGGCGATTTCAGGCGAATTATTCGAAATGCCTTTGGAACGCAAAGCACCTGGTGTTATTTATCGCCAACCTGTGAATGAACCTTTGCAAACAGGTATCAAAGCCATTGACTCGATGATCCCGATTGGTCGTGGGCAGCGTGAGTTGATCATTGGCGACCGTCAAACAGGTAAAACTACGGTTACGATTGACACGATCATTAACCAAAAAGAATTTTACGATAGAGGCGAACCTGTTTTTTGTATTTATGTTGGCATTGGGCAAAAAGCCTCAACGATTGCAAGCGTAGTAGCGACCCTCGAAAAAGCGGGTGCAATGGCATATACTGTAGTGGTAGCGGCACCCGCTTCTGCTCCAGCCCCTATGCAATTCTACGCCCCATTTGCGGGTGCGGCGATTGGCGAATATTTCAGGGATACAGGCAGACCTGCTTTGGTAATTTATGACGATTTGTCAAAACAGGCGGTTTCTTATCGCGAAGTTTCTTTGCTTTTACGCCGTCCTCCAGGGCGCGAAGCCTATCCTGGTGATATTTTCTATTTGCACTCTCGTCTTTTGGAACGTGCGGCTAAGATCAATGGTTCGGACGAAGTAGCAGGTGCCATGAACGACTTGCCTCCGTCTTTGAAAGGAAAAGTAAAAGGTGGTGGTTCGCTAACGGCTTTGCCAATTATCGAAACCCAAGCTGGGGACGTTTCGGCTTATATTCCTACCAACGTAATTTCGATTACAGACGGACAGATATTTTTGGAAACCAATTTGTTCAACTCTGGTATTCGTCCTGCGATCAACGTAGGTATTTCGGTATCACGCGTGGGTGGTGCGGCACAAATCAAATCGATGAAAAAAGTAGCGGGTACATTGAAACTCGACCAAGCCCAATTCAGAGAGCTTGAGGCTTTTGCCAAATTCGGTTCTGACCTTGATGCTTCTACCAAATTGACCATCGAACGCGGTCGCCGAAACCTTGAAATTTTGAAACAAGGACAGTTTTCGCCTTATCGGGTTGAGCAACAAGTGGCAATTATTTTTGCCTCCACAACAGGCTTACTCGATAGAATTGCGATCAATAAAGTTCGTGCTTTCGAAGCCGATTATTTGGCTTATTTGCAAAATAATCATCTTGATACTTTGGACAAAATAGTCAAAGGTGGAATTGATGATAGCATAACGGCAGTTTTGAAAAAAGCCGCCGCCGAAATAGAAAAACGTTACGTTTAATTTTTCAGCCCTATGCCAAGTTTAAAAGAGGTAAGAAATAGAATCGCTTCTATTCGTTCGACACAACAAATCACCAAAGCCATGAAAATGGTAGCGGCGGCAAAGTTGCGTAGGGCGCAAGATCGTATGCTGCAAATGCGTCCGTATGCTCGGCAGTTGCAAGGTATGCTTGATAATGTGATAGTATCCGCCGAACAATCACAAGGAAGTGTATATTCGGAACAGAGAGAGCCTAATAGGGTTTTGATCGTTATCGTAACTTCGGATCGCGGGCTTTGTGCAGGTTTTAATACCAATATCACAAAGGCTACGATTGCAAGGATTCACGAAAAATATGCCTCACAACACGCCAAAGGTAATTTGACTTTGATGTGCGTGGGCAGACGCGGACGTGATTTTTTCAAGCGTAGAGGTTACAAAATAGAGGAAACTTATACGGAAATGTTTTCGACTTTGCGTTTCGAAAACGTCAAACAAGCTGCCGAAGCCGCTATGAATGGTTTTGTAGGCAAAGAGTATGATGTGGTCGAGATCGTATATAATGAGTTTAAAAACGTAGCTACGCAGATGGTTCGTGTGGAAACTTTTTTGCCTTTGCTTGAAAAACCAAAAAATGCGAATGAACCTGTAAAACAGTCTTCAGATTACATTTTTGAGCCTAACGCAGAGGAAATAGTCAAAGAATTATTACCGAAATATTTAAAAGTACAGTTTTATAGGGCTTTATTGGAGTCGAACGCCGCCGAACAAGGAGCGCGAATGACCGCCATGGACAAGGCAACGGAAAATGCGGGCGAAATTCTGAAAGAATTGCGTCTGACCTACAACCGAAGCCGCCAAGCCGCTATTACCAAAGAAATTTTGGAAATTGTGGGCGGAGCAGAAGCCTTATCGAATGGTTAAAAATAAAAAACCTTGTAAAAATAAAATTTACAAGGTTTTTTTTATTAAAGTTTATGCATAATTTGCGTAATGCCCTTTAGGGTGTTTCTAAAATACTGAAAATCAATACATTGGCACATCATAAAGGGTATGCTACAGATTTATTCATAAGCTCTATTTATATCCAAATGGCAAAAATCTTTTTGCCTTCTTGTTCGATCCACTCATGGCGTTCTGTCATTTCTCGCCTTTGATCAAAAATTACCAAGAAACCTGTTTCTGTATTTTGGGAATCCAAATAGCTTTTGAGTTGTTCCAAACCTTTTGTGTGATATTGATCCCCACGCCAAATTTTGAGTTCGATAATATATTGGAATTTGCCATAAGTAATTACGACATCGAGTCGCCTTTCGTCCGAAATTTGAACTTCTCTGAAATCATGCCCTTTGCCATTCAGGATTGGGCGTAAAAAAGCCAAAAAGATCAAACGCCATTGTTTTTCCCAAAAATCTTTTTCTTTTTGACTAAAACTTTCTTTAATGTATGCCTGAAAACGCAATAAAACTTGTTGAAAATTCAAGCCTCCATTAGGCAGAATAAATTGGCTTTCGGTATCCGAAAAATCACTTTTTTGGGTTTCTATATTAGAAATCAAGTAGTTATAAATTCGCTGTTCATAAATTCGGTTATGAATCTTTAGTTTTCCGTTTTGTTTAAAAACCCCATAAATTACGCCTTTTCGTATGGTTGCATTGTCGGCATTGAAAGCAAAATTTTGTCCATTGATTAGCATTGCAAATACCAAATCGTATAAATCCTGATTGTTTTCCAAGTTTTTGATCAGACTTTCAAAATTCGTATTGACCTCATTTAGAATCATTTGTGTAGCTTTTTCCAAATCGTCCAATTCCCATACCTTGTTTTCTTGATTTGATTTTTTTGGTAAAATTTTTTCAGCAATAATTTGGCAAAGCCGACTCACCAAAAAAGGATAACCTGAAGTGGATAAATACAATTTTTCGCTAAAAATTTGGGTATCTATTTGTACATTTTCGGCGTGGGAATATTCGATGAGCATGGGTTCTATTTCTTTGGGTTCGAACTCCATTGCCGATTCAAAATCAATCGCAATATTCCAAGGGCTATTATAGCTTGCTTCTTCGGGATTGCGGATTTTGAATTTTAGGGATTTCACATCATGCACCCCTACCAAAACCACACTATGAAAAGTGTAATGATGTGGCGAAGTTCGATCAAGATATTTGGTTCGCAACATTCCCAAAAAACTCAAAAAAGGCATATAATTACTGCTCGCATCAACTTCATCAATCAATAAAACAAGTTTTTTAGTTGATTGATGCACTATTTGTGTAATGAAATAGGACAAGGTATTTATATCAATTACACTATTTTCCATTTTTTCGGCAAATTCGAACAGTGTTTGATCTGTAAATTCCAAAAAACGGATCATTTCCTTCACAAACATTTGGGCAAAAGCCGAGTCGGATTCATGCCATTTCTGGTCGATTCCCTGAAAATTGAGGCGAATCGGAGTATATTCTTCGCTTTTTTGCAATCTTTCGGATACGGCAAAAAGGGTAGTCGTCTTTCCGTATTGGCGAGGACGATTAATAGCAAAATATTTTCCTCTTTCAACCAAATCAAAAACCATATTAATTTTAGCTGAATTGTTCATCATATAATGCCTATCGGCATAACAATTCCCTGTAATGTTAAATTCTTTCTTCATAAAAAGCCTTGAGTTTCTACACAAAGATACGAACAAATTTGCACAAAAAAAACCATTCCTTTTTCAAGAAATGGTTTTTTTAAACCTATATTTGAGGTTTTTATTTTTTTACTTCTTCGTAATCCACGTCCGTAACATCATCTTTGGCTCCGCTTTGTTGCGAATCCTGATGTTGCGCTTGCTCTCCGCCTGCTTGTTGCGCCGCGCCGCCCGCCCCTTGGTACATTTCCGTAGAGGCTTTGTTCCATGCTTCGTTCATAGCGTCCATTGCCTTGTCGATAGCCTCGATGTTTTTCTCGGCGTGTGCCATGCGTAGGTCTTTCAAGGCACTCTCGATGGCATCTTTGTTGGCTTGCGACAGGCTACCTCCAAGTTCCTTGAGTTGTTTTTCGGTCGTGAAAATCATCGAATCTGCTCCGTTTAGCTTCTCGATTTTCTCTTTTTCCAAACGGTCGGTTTCGGCATTTGCCTGTGCTTCTCGGCGCATTTTTTCTATTTCGGCATCGGTCAAGCCCGAAGAAGCCTCGATCCGTATTTTTTGTTGTTTTTTCGTTCCCATATCAACTGCCGAAACGTGCAAAATGCCGTTGGCATCGATGTCAAAAGTAACTTCGACTTGTGGAACGCCGCGCGGAGCAGGCGGAATGCCGTCAAGGTGAAAACGTCCAATCGTTCGGTTATCTTTTGCCATAGGGCGTTCGCCTTGCAAGATGTGGATTTCGACCGAAGGTTGGTTGTCGCCTGCTGTCGAGAAAACTTGTGATTTTTTGGTTGGGATCGTGGTATTCGATTCGAGAAGTTTGGTAAATACGCCACCCAAAGTTTCGATTCCCAAAGACAAAGGAATTACGTCCAATAGAAGCACGTCTTTTACTTCACCTGTCAAAACGCCACCTTGAATAGCCGCACCTACTGCCACTACTTCGTCAGGATTTACGCCTTTTGAAGGTTTTTTACCAAAAAATTTCTCAACTTCTTCTTGTATTTTTGGAATACGAGTCGAACCTCCTACCAAAATTACTTCGTCAATATCAGCAATTTGCAAATTCGAGTTTTTCATAGCTCTTTTGCAAGGCTCAAGGGTACGTTGCACCAAAGAATCCACTAATTGCTCGAATTTGGCACGAGTCAAAGTACGAACCAAGTGTTTGGGTACGCCATTTACGGGCATGATGTAAGGTAAATTGATTTCGGTGGTCGAGGAACTCGACAACTCGATTTTTGCTTTTTCAGCCGCTTCTTTCAAACGTTGCAAAGCCATCGGGTCTTTGCGAAGGTCTAAGCCTTCGTCGCGCTTAAACTCATCTGCCAACCAGTCGATAATGAATTGGTCAAAATCATCTCCGCCCAAGTGGATATCTCCGTCAGTAGATTTTACCTCGAAAACTCCATCACCCAATTCCAAAATAGACACGTCAAAAGTGCCGCCGCCAAGGTCAAAAACGGCAATTTTCATGTCTTTGCCTTTTTTGTCCATGCCGTAAGCCAAAGCCGCCGCCGTAGGTTCGTTGATAATCCTTTTTACGTCAAGTCCTGCAATTTGTCCTGCTTCTTTGGTGGCTTGGCGTTCTGCATCATTAAAATAGGCAGGAACGGTAATAACGGCTTCCGTAACTGTTATGCCCAAATAATCTTCGGCAGTTGCTTTCATTTTTTGCAAAATAATAGCCGAAATTTCTTGAGGAGTGTAAAGCCGATCCCCGATGCGCACTCGTGGCGTATCGTTGTTTCCTTTGTCGATAGTATAAGAAATGTGGCGCAACTCATTGCTTACTTCAGCGTGTTTTTTGCCCATAAAACGTTTGATCGACTGTATCGTGCGTTCAGGATTGGTAATGGCTTGGCGTTTGGCAGGATCGCCCACTTTGCGTTCGCCATTTTCCAAAAACGCCACGACCGAAGGTGTGGTACGTCTGCCCTCGCTGTTAGCAATTACGACAGGCTCGTTGCCCTCCATAACTGATACGCAAGAATTCGTAGTTCCCAAATCGATACCAATAATTTTTCCCATGTCATTAATATTGAAAAGTTATTCAAATTTTGTATAAAAAGTTCTGTTTAGTGTGTTTTGTCAGGAAAAGACAAATTTTACTTCTGCAAAACGAATTGCCAAACCTTGTGCCAAACGAACTTTTAAGAAAAATAATGACATTTTGGCAGAAATTCTTAAATTTTTCCTAACCAATCATTTTTCAGTTTTTCGAAGGCAATAATCCCACTCAAGACCGCCCCTGCTATACCCTGCCCAGGGTATGCCGTATCCCCGCAAAGGTAGGCTTTGTGCCTGTCGAGGCGCGCCTCCACCATTTGCCAAGGTTTGATTTTTTGGAATTGCGGATAGCCGCCCACGAAACCAAAAGCCCGATTTGTCCATTTTTCCCAAGAATGTTGAGTAGAGGAATGGGTATAAACTACGTTTTTTCGTTCCAGAAAGCCTTTTTTTTCCAAAATTTCCAAAATCGAATTTTCTACCCATTTTTTATCCGCAATAACTTTTTCGGCTGGTTTGTGCAAATGCGTACTTATCGAGGCAACCATTTGTCGGGGCTGATCGGTACGGCTGGAGTCCGCAGGGTGGCTCAAACTCAAAAAAATGCTTTTGCTTTCCTCCAAATACGGCAGAGGCTCTTCGAGATGGATTTGGTGATGAATGCAATCGATTTTTTCTTTCGCCTCCAAACCAAACCCGATTCCCATTTGGAAAGCACTATTTAGCGAAGCGGCAGGAAGCATTTTTTTGTACAAATTCGGGTTGGCTTGTTCGTAGATTTCCAAAACATTGTTCAAAGGAATGCCAAAAATGACATATTTGCTTTCATAATTGCCTTTTGAGGTTTCTATCGAATACGAATCACTTTTGCGAACTACTTTTTTCACGCTTTCTCGCAAATGCAAACTTCCTTTTTGGTTTCGGACAAAATGTGCCAAAGGTTCGACCAAGTTGATCAAACCGCCATCTACATAATAATTTGGAAAATTGGTATAGCAAAGAGCCGTTGCCCCAAAAAGCACATTTACTTCAGAGCTATAGTTTTGGGCAGTAATGATCAACTGTTGATCAACGAAATCCCGAAATAATTGATTATGAGCCAGATCGAATTTTGCCAAAAGCCAATCCATATTTCGAAAAGCATATTGGGCAAAATAAACCTGTTGTAGATTGGTGTTTTTGGCGCAGTGCCACAAATCCTGAAGCTTGGCAGGCGGAAAATTCCTTTGCTTTAGGGACGTTTTCCAAACAAATTGGCTAATTTCGTAGCAAAACTCCCAAAATTTTCGTTGATTTTTCTTTCCAAAGGCGTTTTCGGCTTCGCTGATCCATTTTTCCAAATTTTCGTGGCGGGTGATCGTTTGTCCATTTTTCAAATGAATTTGCATAGGATTTTCGAGATGCCGAGCCTCAATCTGTACCTGCGTTTGGTCTAAAAGATACTGAAGCGGCATATTTTCGCCCAAACCGACCAGCGTAGTTGCCCCACTTTCGAACACAAAACCCTTTCGCCAGTACGAACTTGTGCAACCCCCGATCAAATAGTTTTGCTCAATCACAAGCACTTCCAAATGGGCTTTAGCAAGCAGGCAAGCGGCACTCAAAGCTCCCATGCCTGTGCCGACCACGACGACATCAAATTTCTTTTGGGACATACAAAGTCAAGTTAATTCTTCTGCCAAACGGCTTGCGGCGTAGAATTGTTTGGTTTATACGAAAATCAAGATAAAAGCCCAATTCCGATCCCTAATAATACAGTAGCTATAGTTATGAATAGACCAAAAAGGATAAACATCAATACGGAATGCCAAATTGCGAGCAAAATGGCTTTGAAAGGTTTAAATTGATAAAAACGGTAAAAGAAAAAAGTGTAATAAAAAATAATGATTAGCGTACTGTAACCAAGACTAAAGGAAAGCAAGGCGGGAAAGTAGGGAATAAAGAGGCTGGTTAGGAAGTCCAAACAGGCTTGGATAAATAAAGTTTGCCCGATCAGATAAAGATTCATGATCAGAAACTCGGCAAAGGTGTAAATATGCTTTTTGCGAAAAATCCAATAAGAGCTAATTGCGGCGAAAGGGGCAGTAGAGGTGATGAAAAAAGCAAAATATTGGTGTAGAAAGATTTTTACTTGTTCATTTAATTTGTTTTGTGTAGAAAGGCTGGTAAGCGGAACTTCGGAGAAAAAAGCCTCTTGTTGGCTATCAAAAAGCCCCAACTGAATATTGATGAAAGCACTTAAACCCGCCATGAGGAAAATAAACTGAAATGGATTTTGATAAGGGCGCGTAAGTCCTTGTAGGTATTCATGGACTACTTTTTCGGGTTTGGTGAAAAGCAATCGGAGAGTATTCAAGAGTCCCTGATCCAGATTGGTCGTAATATGCCAAAAATCCCTAAACATTTTTTGTAAAGTGATTCTTTCCTCGATCAATATTTGTCCGCAAGCCGAACAGTATTTTCCGTGCAAAAGTTT
>JAAFHK010000010.1:0-8550 GCA_013297565.1 Cytophagales bacterium | reverse complement strand
ATAAAAAAGCCCTTATTTGCAAACTTACAAATAAGGGCTTCATGAACAAATTATTCCTTTACAAACCTCAAACTTTTAACAACTTTGCCCGAAGTAATGCGGATCAGATAGACTCCTGTACTCCACTGGGAGCAGTCAAGCGTTTGTTCGTTGGCAGTTTCTACTTCTCGGCTTAGGAGTTTGCGTCCAAAAGCATCAAAAACACTCAAATTTACGCTTTTCAAAACCATATCCTGCATTTGTACCTTTACGTAGTCTTTGGCGGGGCTTGGGTAAGCGGCTACCGACATCCGTTCGATCATGGCTTGCGGAAATACTTTTTCGGCGCGTCCGCCTTGTGGCATTTTGCTTACTTTTAGGGTTTTGCTTCGTGTGGTTTTGCACTGATCGTTGCTTACGGTCAGGCTAATCTTGTGATCGCCTTCTTCCCTAAAAATCTGTTCCGCATATTCCAAATTCGTAGATTTGGCTAGGCCAAAATCCCATTCGGCTTGTTTCGGTTCGGTTTTGCTTTCGGCTTTTGGGCGAGAAACATTGATAAATACGACCGTATCCCCTACCCTTACTTGGTCTTGGAACAGGAATATATTTTCCAAACGTTCGGTATCATTTACCTCAAAAGTGGTTTCTTTCACGCAATCGTATTTGTCGGTAGCGACCAGTTTGTACGTTCCGCCTTTGATGAGGGCGACTTCGACCTTGTCGGATTGGAAACCTACTCCAGTCCAAGCGTATTTTACGCTGTTTTCGTTTTTGGCACTTACTTTTACAGGTTCGCTGTCATTGCAGAAATAATACAAGGCTTGCACACTGGTAAATTTCTGTTCGGAGGCGTGTTTGACTGCAATTTCGTAGCTTACCTCGCAGACCCCGTTGGTCATTTGTAAGCGGTAAATCCCCTCCCCTACGTTCTGGCTTGCAGAGGTCGAATTGGCTAAATCTGTATAATTTGAGCCATTTTTTTGTTGCCAACGGCGTACGGTAGCTTTTGGATCAGCTTCCAGAGTGATTCTTGAAGCTATACAAATTGTGCTGTCTTTGCCCCATTTAACCGTCAAACGATTGTTTTCCAATTCGACCGCTTTTGAGATTCCTGTTGGATAAAATTTGGGAACTTTGACCGTAACGAAATACAAACCTGTTTCGTTTGCCGTCAAAATAGGGTTTGTGGTTCTATTAGACCAAAGATAGCTTGTTTTTTGGCGTTCTTCGGCTGAATATTTTGCCAAATCGACCGTCATTTCGACATTCGAACAATAAACCGTTTTCCCTTCTTTTTCGATCCCCGTTCCTTTTACATTCAAGGCAATTTCGGCTGTTTTTGCTCCAAAATCAATTTTTGAAATCGTAGTAAAAACATTTTCTACCGAAATAAAAGGCGGATCAAAATAATCTTTGGTGGAATCTGGCACGACCAGACCCTTGAAACCTGCTTTTTGATAAACCGTATAAAAACCGTTTTGGTTGGTTACTGTCGTGAAAGCGGCAGATTTGATTGGGACGTTTGCCAAAGGCGTACTTTTGTTCAAAAGAATTTGCCCAAGCATAGCGTACTCGACCAGTTTGGCTTTCAAAGCTACATTTACGCTTGTTGAGCCTGTAACGGAGGTAAAATCAATGCTTTTGGGATCAAATTCGTGATGTTCTTTTTTGAAAGTCAAAGTAGTCGAACCGTTGGCACTGACGAAAGCCGTATAAAAACCATTTTCGTTAGTTTCGTAAATTTCGCCTGTCAAAGTGATGACTTTTACGCCTGAAAGCGGTTTTCCGTCCAAAACTATTCGTCCTGTGATAGGTTGCAAACCAAAAGCCACAAAATTAGGCACACTTTGGAAGCCAATCACGGACGTAAAACTAAGGCTTGGAGGCTGGAAAAAATGCCCTACTCTGGTGGCTACAAGCGTCCCAGAATAGCCCGAACTCACAAAAGCGGTATAAAAACCGTTACGGTCGGTTTGGAAAATATCGCCATGCTTGCTGGTAATATTTACGCTGGCAAAACCTTCGCCATCTTTGATTACCCTGCCCTGAATGCCGTAGAGCGCCTTCGCATCAAAATTAATATCGGGCGTATTTTTCATGATTTTCGGCAAATCAATTTTGGAAGGTTCGAAAAATACATAGCCCAATTTCGAGGATTGGATTTTTCCTTCGAATCCTGAAGTTACAAAAGCGGTATAAAAACCGTTTCTGTCGGTAACGGTCGTAAAATTATTCGTAAGACTAAGATTTACGCTTGCCACAGGCTGTCCGCTTTCGGTAACTTTGCCCATAATGAGGTAGGTTCGGTGCGCTTTGTAATCCTTATCTTTGTGCGGCTCAAGGGTTTTTTTGTATTCATGCACCGTTGGAATCAGGGTATAATCCTTCTTGATGGCAGAAATAAAACCTGTGTAACCAGAACTTACGAACGCCAGATAAATGCCTTGACTGTTGGTAACGGTGGTAAAACCTGTGTTGGTTGTGATAAAAACACCCTCCAAGCCTTCGCCTGCTTCGGTTACGCGCCCCGTAACCAGATAGTTGCGCCAAGCATAAAAATCAATGAGAAATTGGTGGCTTAGTCTATTGATAATAGGGCGAGGCGAAGCACTGACAAAATAAGGTTCTTTTTCGACCAGCACATCGCCCTTGAAACCCGAACTCACAAAAGCCGTATATTCGCCCTTGTCATTGGTTACAGTCGTGAAAAAGGAAAAATGATTGATCGAAACTTTAGCATCTTTGATGGGGCGGTCTATTTCCAATACCGTTCCTTTGACAAAATACCTGCCCATTGCCGTAAAATTTCGGGCATTTATATCCTCAAAAACCGAAGTAAAATTCAAACCTACGGAAGTAAAAAAATAATTTTCACCGACGGCATCTCTCTTGGAAGGCGTGATCGAACCTTGAAAACCCGCCCGCAGCGTTACAGAATAAAAACCATCTTGATCGGTAATTCCTGTATTTCCATTCGAGGCAAGTACGCTAACGAAAGGCAAGCCAAAGCCAATTTCGGTGATTGTGCCTGAAATTCGGACATTTCCTATACCACCAAGGGTATATTTGACAAGGGAATTGCTTTGAATATTATTGACATAATCAAAGGAATAGGTCGAAACATTGCTTGCCGTTCGAGAACTATTGTCGAGAGGCAAAGTCATACCAATCCAATTTCCTCTTTTTTGGGGAGGTTTGTGCCAAATATGCGAATCAGTCAAATCCACACCGTTGTCGTCATCAGACAGCCAAGAAAAAGACAGATTGACTGTAGCAAAAACGGTCGAAAAAAGATTGGAATTGGTGGTAATAAAAGTCCAACTTCGATTAATGCTATTTTTTTCCAAATGAATTTCTGAAGCGCCTACTCCTGCTTCCCGCACCAGCGTAATCTGCCCAAGATTTTGTCCCAAAGGGTTCAGCGTAACACCCATTCCACCAAAAGTTTCGGTAGCGTTGATGTTCCGAGTCGTTACCAGCGTACCCGTTGCGTAGCGTCCGTTGGCTTCGTTGGTAAGGGTTGCGGTAGCAAATAAAACGCCTGCGGTTTGAAAAAAAACCGTTCCGCTAATAAAATTCAGGTTACTGGAAATAAAACAGTTTCGGTTGGCAGTCAAAAACATACGGTTGATTTCCAAACTTTGGAAATGGGTATTAAAATTTCCGCCAATACTGGCAAAACTCAAACCGTAAAACTGAACTTTTCCGCCGCCTGAAAAAGCCGTAGCGGAAGCATTGTTGATCCAGTGTGCAGACACAAAAAGGTTGCCATTGTTCTGGGCAGTCGTGCCTGTGCGCATCTCGAAACTGCTTTGTACAGTCAAAAAACCAGTGTTCAGGGAAGATGATCCCCCGCCCTGATGTACCACATTGCCCTGAACTTCTGTACTGCCTGCATTTTGGAAGGAGGAAGTATTAAGCAAGGTAACACTGCCCTGTAGGGTACTTCTGCCTGTGGCTTGGGTTTGGAAACTGGAAGTTTGCCTTTGGGTAAGTCCCCCGCTAATGAAGACCGTCCCGCTATTGGTCAGTCCTGCACCTTGCCGCTGGTCGAGCGCACCGCTTACCCGAAGCGAAACACCCACACTCACTACGATTTTCGCATCTTCGTTCCGCATTTGGGCTTGAGCCAATGCAGTAAGCGAAAAAAGCAGTCCGCAGCAAAAAAGTAAGAGTTTGATTTTCATATTTTTAGAATTTAGTAGCATAGACTTTAGTCTGTGCCAAATGCTTGATAATCAATTTTTTTTGTAAAAACAAACCTAAATGAACCATTTAGGCTTGTTTGCTCATTAAATAAGATATTTTTTTTCTAAAGCTTAATAATATACAGCACATAGGCGTTTTTGGGGCGGGTTTCATTGCCTCCGCCAGTTGGGTTTCCCGTATTACCAGAAACCGTAAAAGGATGAGTATGGTCTCCAGCAGGATCGGTCTGCTGATTGGTGCTTGAGGTGTTAGGATTGTGGTGATCACTTCCGCCATCATTTAGGTCAGATGCACCCGAAACTTTTACATATTGATGACTGTGCGAACCTGCAGTATTGGTACTTCCACTAATATTTACTCCGTGTGAGTGATTGCTAAAAACATCGCCTTGTATAGTTCCTACGGCATCTCCTGTATTTCCGCCTGCGGCGCTGGCTGTACGTCCGCCTGCATCAGGGTCAATACCTGTTCCTCCGCTTAAGCCCCGCAAAAAACGACCTTGTAAATTGGGAACATTAAAAGTGGTGGCTCCATCACCATTTCCCCAAGCTGTGCCAATAGCAGCAAAAAGATCGGGATTAGTCATACGACCTACTGCCGCCCCATTGCAAGGCAGCCAACCTGTAGGTACGCTGGCAAGAGGTCCCGCAAAAGCCATAATAGTGCCTGCGGGGGCAGAGGTATCTTGGAATGCCATCAAAAGCCATTTAGTGCCGTCATGTACATACAAGCCTACCTTTCCGTCAGTTTGAAAAACAAAAAGACCAGGAGCAGGTAGCACAATGGCTAAACGCTGGGCTTGGGTCATACGTGGAAACAGCACACCCCGATTGGTAGATTTGACATCGAGGATCGCTGTGGGATCAGCCGCCGAGTTGTCGGTGTTGATCGCTACGCCTTGCACTTGGGCAAATATGAGATTGGCACCAAGCCAAAAAATGAGAGAAAAAAGAGAGATTGTTTTCATGGTATTAAAAAAATTTAAGTTTTGTTTAAATTATAATTCTACTTCGTAGGCAATTTCCTTGGTGGCTTTGCCTTCTTTGTCCAGAACATTCACAGCCTTAATAACGTAATAATAGGTTTCATTTTTGGTAGCTTTGTCCTCAAAAAAATGCGTTCCTTTAGGAACTTCGGCTATTTTCTGGCTTTTGGTGCTGTAAGTTCGGCGATAGACTACATAGGATTTGAGGTTTTCGTCCAATACAGGAAACCACGATACTTTCAAACTTGCCCCTTTTTGCTGGATCGTAAGCCCTTGGGGAGCTTGCACATCAAGAATTTTGGGTTCAAGCCTTTTTTGTTCTGAAAAATCGGATTGGATATTGTCATAGCTGACCGCACAAATCCTGTAGGCGTAGGTTTTCAAGGGATTGCGAATAGTATCATTAAAAACAAATTTGCCCTCGATCACTTTTTCGGTATAAATCTGCTCCCACTTGGTTGTGTCGCTGGCTTCGGCTCTGAAAAGGCGCACGCTTTGCGTTTCTCTGTCCATAGGCAAAGACCATTTGAGTTGATTGCCTTTAAATTCGGTGTATATTCCGCTTAAAGCATTCATTCTTTCAGGCTTATGCAGTTCGGCAAGCGGCGAAGCAAAAACGGGTTTGGTAAAAGGACTTTCGTATTCGGCTTTGGTATAGGCTTTTACGTAGTAGGCGAAAGTGATATTTTTGGTCAAACTTTTGGAAGAATCCGTAAAACTTAGGCTTGTTTTGGGCAAAAGTTCCGAAATGGTTTCAGGTGTTTTTTCGGTTTTATAAGCCCTAAAAACCATATAACCCATCACGTCTTTATCGGGCGAAGCCTCCCAAGAAATCTTGATGGCATTGCGCAAAGGTTCGGCTTTGACGGTTTGGGGCGGCAGTGGCGAAAAAAGATTGTTATAAAAAAAAGGATACTGAACAGAAGGAAAAAAAGACATCAAATCTTTGGCAACCGTTCGGATCACGTATTCGTACTTTGAACCAGAAACAGCCGTTTGGTCAATAAAATCGGGCTTGTTGGCGGGAATCAGGTTCGGATTTATTTTGACAAATGCCTCTCCTTCGCCTTCAGTAATGGTACGGCGCAGCACATCAAAACCTGCGATACTATCCAAACCGCTTTTTGCCAACCATGTCAATTCTACACCCGCTTTATGCACCGTTACACTCATAAACTGAGGCGAGGCTAAGTTGTAATTACCTTTCAGTTTGACCGAAATCGTATCGCTAAAAACTCGATTGTCGAACAGATCGGCACTGGCAATCGTATAATAATATTTGTTGCCTGGCTTGGCGGTTGTGTCGGTATAAGAATCAAACTGCCCAGCCTCATCTCGACCCATTTTTGTTTTATTGAGCTGAACGTAGGTAGCCAAAGAATCCTGCGAACGGTACACATACCGAAAAGTATTGTCATCGGCTTTGCTAAATTCGAGCAGAAGCCCATG
Source organism: Cytophagales bacterium (assembly GCA_013297565.1). Lineage (GTDB taxonomy): Bacteria > Bacteroidota > Bacteroidia > Cytophagales > Thermoflexibacteraceae > JAAFHK01. The sequence continues at coordinate 1,925 of JAAFHK010000010.1, read as the reverse complement.
TTTCAGCTGGGTAGTTTTGATTTTGGTAGGGCTGTTCATCGGGATAGTTGGCTTGCCTTCAGTTGCCTGCCCTACTTCGGACATTTCGCCTTCCGAACCGTCCTGTCGTACTTTGGCAACTTTGTAATAATAGGTTTGTTTTTCTTTTACGTCCGTATCATCATAAACCAAACCTAAAGCCCTACCAATCGGGAAGTTCATAACTGCCAAAAAAGTATAGTCTTTGTTGGGTTCAAGGAATTTTTGAAAAACACCGTTTTGATCAGTTTTAAAACTCTCTTTGAAACCGTCCATCGTTTTTTTATCGAGTATTTCGGCAAATTTTTCGGCATTTTCGGGCAAGCCAAACGGTTTTTTGGTCAGGAGTTTAAACTCACCGTTGCGTTCTTTGGCGCGGTAGATATTAAAGCCTATCCAGCCTCCCGCTACTTTGGTTTGCGGGTTCAGGGGCATACTGGCAATGAAAATCGTGATGCCTTTGGGCGAAGCCGAAACCATGATTTTGGTTTGGGCAAAAAGCGGTTCGCAAGCAAACAGCCCCAGAAAAAGGCTAAAAAGTAGGCGTTTTTTAAGAATTTTTTTGCACGCCTCTGCCCTTGTCCGTGTCCTCACGGACGACCCAGCTGAAGTCGTCCGTGAGGACACGGACAAGGGCGAGTGCATTTTTTTGAGAAATTTTTTCATCTTATTTTTTGCTAAAAAATTGAAAATCAATTTATTATAAAGTAGAAAGAGAAAAACCATTTCTCCTTACTTCGGCTTTTATGCCTATCTCTGCTTCACCACAGGCTTCATAAACTACTAAATTCACACAGCCTTTTACTCTGATAGAGGCGCTTCCTTCACCTTCGATGTAGGCAGGATTAAAATATATTCGCCCCGTAACTTTTACGCAGACTTCGGCAGAAATATCTACTAACTTGATGTCAAACAAACTAAGTCCTGCTGCTACTTTGCCAAATGCCGAAAAACCTAAGTGCATAGCGGCATTTTGGCTCGTTTCTACGCCTACTGCCATTTGGATTTTATAACCCAAAGAAGCCCACACTTTGAAGCCTAATTTTGAAGCTTCAAAGTACCACGTTTTTTCGATCCCGACCATGATATAAAAGCCTTCATTGATCGAGGTGCTTTCCAGATTACAGCCTTTATTCTCACCCATCAAGGCACTTTCCAATTTGATCACTTCCTGAATGGCATTGCCCATGTAGAGTTTGCCTCGCATATCTACGCCAGGAATGACAGGAAACTGTGCGCCCATCATAAAGCCGTATTTGTTGAACTTGAAATCCATCGTCCAACCCGCCTGTCCTGTAAATTTGGAAGTTCCATCTGCCCCAAAGACGACTGCTACCTGCAAAAACCCTGTAAATTTTTTGCTATCAATATCGATCATCATCGAACCCGAACCCTCGACTTTTTTGCCGTAGGCAAATTTTCCCTCGTTCAAGGTCATAACGAATCCTTCTCCGCCTCCAAACTCAAATTCGAGGTCATTTACTTCTACCGCAATCAACGCTTCGCCTTGCCCTTTCGTAAAGCCCGCCGAAGCACCGATAGTCCATCTGCCGCCTTCTTTTTTGCGGGCAAGTTTTCCGCCCAGTTTGGTAATTTGGAAACCGCTTACTTCTTTTTGCTCCTTGCTTATCATAAAAGCAAATTCCCAATTTTCTTCAGTATTCGCAAAAGTAAATAAGGTTTGGATTTCTGCTTCCCCGCCTTTTTGTATCCACAGTTTGCCTGCCACTTGATACTCGAGCTTTCCTTCGCCTTCGTCATCTATAGTATAATCCAAATCCACCGTGCCTTCAGCCGTCCAAGCCGACATACCACCCGCAATCCCAAAATTTCCTCCCCATTTTTTTCCGCCCAAAGTGATTCGTCCTACTTTTACCTTGAAATTAGGGATTCCCAATGCCATTTTG
>JAAFHK010000001.1 GCA_013297565.1 Cytophagales bacterium | reverse complement strand
AAAACACAAATATACTCAATCAACGAATGAATTTGTAGGGCAAACATTCTTGTTCGCCACAGAAACGAACAAGAATGTTCGTTTTACGAAAAAACCAATTTAGTTTCAGTATAATGAACCAAAACAAAAGTACAAACATAGCGGACAATCTCGAAACTGGTACTGATTGGCAAAAAAAGGCGCATGATTTGGAGGAGATACTGAATGCAGTTTTTAATAGCAGTCGGTTTATTCACGCCGTTCTTGATCGCGATTTTCATGTATTGGCTTTCAACCAAAAAGCAGAGGAGGCAGTCGGTAGTTTGTTTCAAACCCGTTTGGAGGCGGGGGTTTCTGTGTTCAAATTTTTGCGATCCGAATTTCATCATCTGTTTGTAGGAACTTTTGCTCAAACGCTTTTGAATGGTGATTTTTCGCATGGCGAACAGCGAAAAGTCTTGGCTTCGGGCGAGGTTGTGTGGTATGATTTTTCGTTTTATCCAATCAAAGACAAAGAAGGAACGGTCGAAAAAATTGCTTTTAGCTGTTTTGACATCACCGAGCGCAAAAATGCCGAAGAAGCCCTGCGAAAATCGGAAGCCAATTTGCGCGCCACTTTCGATAGTAATCATCTCCTTTTTTATTTGATAAATCAAAATTTGGAAGTCGAACTTTTCAATAAAACGGCATACCAGATTACTTATGAGGCTTTTGGGAAAGGAATCGAGATTGGGCATTCGATGCTCGAATATATTTTGCCTTCAGCCCACGAAAGTTTTAAAAATAATTTTTCAAGGGCTTTGGCAGGTGAAATTATTAGTGCCGATGGGCTGGCAAGTTACGGAAAAGATCAACAACGTTGGCTCGAATATACACACTACCCTGTTGTAAATCAGGCGGATAGCAAGATCGAAAGGGTGCTTTTTTGCATACAAGATATTTCGGCACGCAAATTTGCTCAAATAGCCTTGGCGGAAAGCGAACATAGCTATCGAGCCATTTTCGAGCAGGCGGCGGCAGGAATGTATCGGCTGGATTTGGAAGGAAATATTTTGCAAGTCAATGATACTTTTTGTCAAATGCTGGGCTACGAACGAAATGCTTTAGAAGGAAAAAATATTATGTATTTTATTGATTATGAAGAAGTTAAACATTTGAAAGATAATATTAAAACCTTGATAGAAAACAAAGAGTCGATCCTGAAAACAGAGCAGGAATATTATAATGTACATCAGCGCCCTACTTGGACTTTGGTTACCCTGTCTTTGGTCAGAAAAACGAATGGAGAGCCAAATTATGTATTGGGGATTATCCAAAATATTAGCGAACTGAAAAAAATACAACAAGATTTGGCGGATAGGAACAAAGAACTCGATACGTATGTTTATCGGGCTTCGCACGATTTGCGGGGACCTATTTCGTCTTTGAAGGGTTTGGTGAATTTGATCAAGGATAATATTTTCGATCCTGAAGAGCTACCTCGCTATATCGGAATGCTCGAAGATCGCCTCAATCGCCTCAATGCTATTATAGACAACCTGATCCACATTGGGCAACTTCGCAAATCTGAAATTCAACTGCGACCTTTGAATGCCAAATTCATGATCAAAAATGCCATTAATAAATTCAGAGAACACCCTCATTTTGAGAGAGTTACTTTTGAAATCGAAAATAAATTAGAAGAACCACTTTATACTGATCGGCAAATGTTTGATACCATCATGCATTGCCTTTTGGAAAATTCTTTACAATATCTACGAACTGCCGTACCCACAAGAATACGCATAGAAATAGAAAAAATAGCTGATTACCAGCAAGTTACAGTTTCTGATAATGGACAAGGCATTCCAACCGAATCGCACGATAGGCTTTTTGATATGTTTTTCAGAGCAAATGCAGGTTCGACAGGTTTGGGTTTGGGGCTTTATATCGTCAAAACGGCGGTCGACAGATTAGGTGGCGAAATTGGTTTTAGTAGCCAATATGCACAGGGAAGCACTTTTACAATCCTTTTTCCCAAAAACAAAAATCATGAAAATCTATTCACTTTTGAGACGTGGTAATCAACACAAAGATTTTTGTGAGGATTTTGTGATGAATTTTTCTCTCGAAAGGCATTGGGTAGGCGTAGTGGCGGACGGCTGTTCATCGGGTAAAGCCTCACATTTTGCCTCGAATTTGGTTTGTAAAATTATACGCCAAATCCTCAATCAACATGGTAAAATTTTCACACAAAATACTGATATACAGCTGATTGGCAAAAAAATATTATTGCTTTTTATAGAAAATCTTGCCAAAACACAGACATTTTTGACCATTCCCGAAGAAGAACTTTTGGCAACCGTACTTTTGGCGATTCACGATTACGAAAGGAAGGAAACTTTTATTGGAGTTTTGGGAGATGGCGTGGTCGTTTGTGATGAGGAAATCCATATCTATGATCACGACAATGCGCCTGATTATCCCGCACAGCATTTGGCAAATCCTGAAAGTTGGAAATCCTATTGCGAAAGTCAAATATTAGTCAAAAAAAATCTGCAAAATTTGGCAATTTCGACAGATGGCATTTTGCAATTTCGCCCTTATAAAACGATTGTAACGCACGACACCGAAACTTTATCAGTCGATCCGCTAAATTTTCTCTTAAACAACGATTTTTTAGCCCAAAATTCCAATATGCTTTCTCGAAAAGCCAATATTTTGGATACACAATACGGTCTGTTGCCAATGGACGATTTGGGAATTTTGCGGGTAATTTTCGGGGTTTAATAACTCAACAACAAGCCCACTTGGTAATTTGTAGGGTTTATTTCACCAAAAATAAATTCGGCTTGGGTTTGGCTTAGAAGGTTTTGTGCAGAAAAATAAAAGATTTGTTCTTTCAAAAATTTGTACGAAACTTTGGTATTAACAATGTTTTGGGCTTGGATCACTACAGGCGAAGTGTAAAAATTAGGCAGATTTTGCGGACTCATGTGATAGAAAAGGGCATTGGCGTTGATTTTTCCAAACAAAATGCTGTAGTTAAGATCCAAACCACTCACGAAATTTGGATTTTGCGAAAACCCTAAATTTGCATTATTTTGATACGTCCCAAAAGCCCGTATCTGTGCGTTTTGGTTTCGATAAATCAAACTTAGCGTTAGACCCTTATTGGTAAAAACTTCGGAAGCATTTGTCCGAGTTATTTTCAAATTTTGAGCATTTTCGAATGTAAGGTTGTTTTGAAAGGCATTTTGGCTTATCAAATAAAAAGCTTCGAGGTCGAATTGCCAATTCCGAAACAAAACTGTCCGCAAACCAAACTCAAAAACGTGATTTTTGGGTAAAATAAGGCTTTTATTGGGTATATTTTCCCTACTGATCAGCAAAAGTGGATTTCGAAGATCAGCCGAATTTTGGGTTTGTTTAGCATATAAATCGTGAAGGCTAAAATTGAGGCTCGAACTGCCGTAATTTGCTCTAAAAAGCCAATTTTCCCGCAAACGGTAAGTCAAGGCAAAAGAAAAATTGAGATCGTTGCGGTTCAAGCCCAAATAAAATTCGTTCCTGAATCCCCCCACAACCCGAAAACGGCTATTAATCTGCCAATCGGCTTGTGCAAAAATCCCCGCATGGCGCAAATTTGCCTTCTGTTCGAGGCTATTAGACAAAGCCGTATTCGCAGGGTTCAAAAATTTGCTTTCATTAAAACCATGTTGTTGGTAAGAGATTCCTGTCATTAAACGCCAATTTTGACGGTCTATTTGATAATAAGCGCGCCCATTTAGGCTATTTTGGTCAAATTGGAAGCCATTATACCCTTTGGCAAGGTTCTGATTTCCAAAAAGGTAGTTAAAATTAAAAACCCAATTCGGACTTTTGAAGTTTATATTAAGTAAGTTTTGCTGAACTTGTCGTGTATTTTGGGCAAAATTCCCCGCATCATGTAGTACGGCTTGAATTTGTGAATTTTGGGTAAAAACTGCCGCTTGCAAATTGGTTTTTTCCGAAAATTGATAATTAATTTTGGTACTGATTTGGTAACTTTGCTGGGCGGATTGGGTAAAAAGATGCGTTTGGGCGACATTATTTTCAAAAAACAGAAGCGAATCACTGCTTGTATTCCGTCCCAAACCAAGCAAATAATAATGCTGTTCGAAGCGATTATTTGTACGGTAATTACCTGATAGTCTGATACTTAGTTTGTCAGTAACTCCCCATTTGGCACTCAAATGGGCTTGATAACTCTCGAACGAACCCGCTTGGACTTGGCTACTAACCCGAACCTGTTTTTCGTCAGCTTTTTGGGTAATAATATGAATGCTTGCCGTAGCATTTTGTCCATACAAAATGCTTGCGGGACTGCGGTTGATTTCGATCCGTTCGACATCCTGAAGCGAAATAGGCAAGGCTTCCCAAAAGATTTGCCCAACAAAATATTGATTCATGGGCATATTATCGATCAGCAAGAGGAAATTAGGATTGTCATAATCTTCCAAAAAAGCCTGATCAGGAAGGAGATGGTGATGGTTTTGGACTCCAAAAACACCATTTGTTTTTTGGCGAACAATGAAACCTGCCGCCAAACGCAAGGCTTCAGGGACGGTCGTGATGCCAGCCCGCAAAAGATCAGCTTGGCTAAGAACAGAAACGGAAAATGGAGAAAAAAACGAGGATTCAGCTGTTTGGGTAATGGTCGACAGGTTGGTTTCTTTGGCATTTTCCACACCGATATTGAGCAAATCCTGTTCTAAGGAAAATTGTAGCCAAGTGTTTCGGGTAGAGTCGGTTTGGAAAAAAGGAATTTCGGGCTGGGCGCAAACCCTGCTTAGACTAAGTGTAAATAGTAATATTCCAAGAATCCGATTTTTCATAAATGGGTTAGCACAAAGCTATAAACAAGACAAAGAAAAAGCCAAAAGCAAAAATAGGGCAAAAAAAACGAAAAAACTTAAATAGATTCAAAAATATTCCGATCTTTGCAGTGCCGTATTTTTCTTCATTTTCTTTTTAAACATTTCTGTATAAAAATATGAAAATCAAGTTTTTAAGTCTTTTTGTAGCGGTTTCGCTATCCGCTTCGGCACTTTGGGCGCAAGCCAAAATCGAGTTCGAAAAAACAAGCCATCAATTTGGGACAATCAAAGAAGACGGCGGTTCGGCTGAAGTTGAGTTCAAATTCAAAAATACAGGCAATCAGCCTCTCAAGCTAACCAATGTACAGGCTTCTTGCGGTTGCACCACACCAAGTTGGACAAAAGACGACATTATGCCCAATCAAACGGGTTTCGTCCGAGCCGCTTATGATCCTTTGAACCGCCCTGGTAAGTTTGACAAAACAATTACGGTTTATACCAACGGCGAACCCAATACGCTTTCTTTGCAAATTGCGGGAGAAGTAACAGCACGCCAAAAATCGTATGTGGATTTTTATCCTATCGAAAGTGGAAATCTGCGTTTTGACAATACGCACGTAGGTTTTGCGGACGTAAATCATGACGGTTCGGATACGTCTTCGGTTGTAGTTTATAATCAAGGCACAAAACCCGTCAATTTGCTTTTACAAAACACCACGCTTCCAGCACACGTTACGGTGCAAGCCGCCAAAACGACTTTGCAACCTAAAGAAGCTACGCGTTTGATGTTCAAATTTGATGCGATCAAAAAGGCAGATTGGGGTTATGTTTTTGATAATTTCAGTTTAGTAACTGATGATGACAAAGAACCCAATAAAGCGCTGTATTTGAGTGCCGACATCAAAGAAAATTTTGCTTACCGAAAAAATCGCAGCACTTCGCCGAAAGTAGTTTTTGACAGAAAAGGGCATAATTTTGGAAACGTAGCCCAAAATACGGTCAATACAACGACTTTTACAATCCGAAACGAAGGCACGGAAGACCTTATTTTGAGGAAAGTAAAGGCAACTTGTGGCTGTACGGCAACCAATCCGCAAAAAGAAGTTTTGAAACCCAACGAATCGACAACGGTTGATGTTACCTATTCAAGCGGGCAACAAAGCGGCAAACAAAACAAATATGTAACCGTTATCACCAACGACCCAAAAGAGTCGGTAGTACAGTTGAGCCTCGATGCGGACGTAAGCGCGCAAGCCCCGCAGCCAGATAATTCGCCTCAAATTACGCCACAACCGCCTGTTATCGAAACGCCCTCTGTGGATTTGACCAGTAATAGTTTGATGAAAGCTACTCCAAATGCCAACATACAAGTTATTTCCGAAACGCCTGCCGTAACAACTACTGTAACCCAAAAAACAGTGCCTGTTCCTGCGGTCGAAACTACTGTGCCAAAATACCAAATTGGTGATAAAGTATATTTCGCAAACAGCGTAAAAGGCAAAAAAATCTTGATTACGGCTTTTGTAGAGGAATTGAACGGAGAAAAAATCAAAATTCGCATTGCGGATTTGGAAGGCAAAAAAAATACAGACTGGGACGGCATAAAAATTGCCCCAAATTCAATTATTTGGGATAATTTTGCCCGTTGGTCTTTAACCAAACCGCAGAGATGATAATTGTACCATGTGCTTTGCGGGTGAAAACACCCGCAAAGGCGTTATTTTTGATGTTTATTGTTCGTTTTATCCCTAATTCGCATTAGTAGTGAGTTACGGAAATTTAAAGCCCTTTAGGGCTGAAATCTTAGTAGAAAAATAGACTTTACCTTTATTTGAACGCCGTAGGCGTGAAATCTTAAGGACTAAAGATAACACGCCTACAGCGTTCAAGATGAGTGAGAATTTGTTTTTCTATTAAGATTTCACGCTTACAGCGTTTAAAACAGCCTTTTTGATTTCGTCTTTGTAGGTAAAAATATCCGAAAAAGCGTTTCGCATAATTTATACGCTTTAGCGTTTGACCAAATTTTAAAAACCAAACTCTTACCATGAATTATAAAAATTTACTTACTCAATTAAATGCGGGTGTGCTTACCCTCACGATTAACCGTCCTGAAAAACTCAATGCGTTGAACCAACAAACGATGGAGGAAATCAGTAATGTGATTGATGAGGTTTATGAAAATGATCAAATCAAAGCCGTTATTGTAACTGGATCGGGGCAAAAAGCCTTTGTTGCGGGGGCTGATATTTCTGAAATTGCCGAAGTTATGCCGATCCATGCTCGCAAATTTGCGGAGCGCGGTCAAGAGATTTTTTTCAAGATCGAAAATTGTCATAAACCTATTATTGCGGCTATCAATGGTTTTGCGTTGGGCGGCGGTTGCGAATTAGCGATGGCTTGTCATTTCAGAATAGCGGCAGAAAACGCCCGATTTGGGCAACCAGAAGTGAATTTGGGCATTATTCCTGGCTACGGCGGTACGCAACGCCTTGTCAAAAACATTGGGCGTGGCAAGGCAATGGAACTCATGATGACAGGTGATATGCTCGATGCCAAAGACGCTTATCAATGGGGTTTGGTAAATCACGTTGTCCCTGCTGAACAACTTATAGAAAAAGTACAAGAAATTATTGATAAAATTACACAAAAAGCCCCCCTTGCAATTAGTCAGATTATTAGCTGTGTTAATGCGGTGGGTACTCCCAAGGACGGCTATCATATCGAGGCAAATGCTTTTGGGAGTTGTTGCCGAACGGAAGATTTTAAAGAAGGCACAAACGCCTTTTTGGCAAAAAGAAAACCTGAATTTAAAGGAAAATAGTGTAACATACGCTTGGGCGTGTGCATCATCGAAATATCGGACAGTTTTGAAGTGTCCAATATTTAAAAAACACAAAGAAAATGAGCAATATGTTCAAAACTACTGAAGTTACGTCTTACGAAATCCTTAGCGACAATGTGCTAAATCAAAGGCTTTCTTTTGCCTATCACCGCGCCGCCGAAAGGGTGCGCGGTAATATGCTGGAGCTGGGTTGCGGTACAGGGCGTGGAATAGCGCTTTTTTTGGAAAATGCCAAAACCTACACCGCTATTGACAAAAATGACAAACTTACGGAGCATTTATCGGGCATTTATCCCGACTGTCGGTTTATAAACCGACATATTCCGCCTTTTACAGGAATCCCCGACAACTCGATTGATACTATAGTTACGCTACAGGTTATCGAACATATCGAGGAGGACAATAAATTTGTAAGCGAAATCTACAGAGTTTTGAAGCCTAACGGTCAGGCAATTATTTCGACACCCAATCGCCCGCTTTCGCTTTCCCGAAACCCATGGCACGTAAGGGAATATACCAGTGCGGAATTGCAAAAACTTTTAGGAAAATATTTTCAAAAAATTGATTTTCAGGGAGTTATGGGTGATGAAAAAGTCATGGCGTATCACGAAGAAAATCGCCGTTCGGTCAAACGAATGACCCGTTTTGATATTTTTAATTTGCAGTATCGATTGCCTCGCCAATTTTTGCAAATTCCTTACGATATTTTGAACCGACTGAATCGAAACAAACTGCTTGCAAGCAATGACGAACTGGTCAAAGGAATCACGATGGATAATTTTTCTTTGAGTTACGAAACTGCCGAATGTTTGGATTTGTTTGCGGTGGTCGAAAAGTAAATTTTTAATGGAATTGTTTGGTATTTTTATTCAAAAATAACATTTTTCCAAAAATGTTATTTTTGTTTTTGGTGTTTTGAACCTTTGCCAATAAACCAAAAATCCATGGCTTGGAAAGAACGAATAGGCTTAAAAATCATTTCTTGGCTGTTTCCTTTAAAAGCGGAAACTACAGTTGGTACGCAAAACGAACGAAATAGGCAGGATTGGGTAGCTTCGCAACTGCGGGGTTTGCCTGCTGGCATACGCCTCCTCGATGCGGGGGCGGGTGAAATGCAGTACAAAAAATATTGCGAACATTTACAATACATTTCACAGGATTTTGCCCAATATGACCCCAAGAATTTGCCTGTAGGTTTGCAAATGGGCGAATGGAATTATGGAAAATTGGACATAGTGTCCGACATTGCCCACATTCCCGAAGCCAATGGCAGTTTTGGGGCGATCCTTTGCACCGAAGTTCTGGAGCATATTCCGCACCCTTTGGAAGCCCTGAAAGAGTTTGGGCGACTGCTACCCAGTGGCGGACAGTTGATTCTTACTGCCCCTTTTTGTAGTATGACTCATTTTGCTCCTTACCATTTTTATACAGGTTTTAGCCCTTATTTTTATGAAAAATATTTGCCAGAAAATGGTTTCAAAATCGTAGAAATGAGTCCAAACGGCAATTATTTCGAATATCTTGCCCAAGAACTAAACCGTTTGCCTTCCATGACTGATCGTTATGGATTGGCAGAAATTCCGCCTATTTCTAAGCGTTCTATCCAACTTATTCTTGAATTATTACAGGAAAATAGTCTTCAGGAAAAAGGATCGTCCGAACTTTTGTCTTTTGGTTGGCACGTGCGGGCGGAGAAATTGTAAAAATTTATTATTTTCTTACCAATATATTTTACGCACATGGCTGAAACTCTTTTGCTTGATCAAACGGCTACGAAAGCCGAAAAATACGAAACTTTATTGCCTCAAATTCAGGCACTTACGCTTGGCGAAACGGATTTGATTGCCAACCTTGCCAATATTGCGGCGGCACTCAAACAAGGATTTGGCTTTTTTTGGGTGGGTTTTTATCTCGACAGAGGTAAGGAATTGGTTTTGGGTCCCTTTCAAGGTACGATTGCTTGCGTTCGCATTGCTCACCAAGCGGGTGTTTGCGGGGCGGCGTACAGCACCCAAAAAACGATTATTGTAGCCGATGTCGACCAGTTTGACGGGCATATCGCCTGTAGTTCGGACTCGAAATCCGAAATTGTCGTGCCTATTTTCAAAGACGGAAAAGTAGTCATGGTCTTGGACGTAGATAGCGAACATTTAAACCATTTTGACGAAACGGACAAGGTTTATTTGGAAAAATTGGCGGAATTTATGGGTAAAAATTTGCTATAAAAAAAAGGCTTTTGGAAAGTTCGATATTTTCCAAAAGCCTTTCTACTCCTCTTCGTTCGTATCAAAAACAATATCAGATTGAAAATTTTGCAAAGTAAATTGGCTTCTGAAAGCCTCAATCCTGTCCAACTGTGCCTTAAAAGCCTCAAAACTATAGACTACCTCGCCCTTTTTTTCTTCGGCTACGATCTCGAAACCAAAATCTAATTGCCATTTTTTTACTATTTTAGCCACTTTTTTTTGTTGCCAAGCCCAATTATTCTTAAAAACTTTCCCACTTAAGGTTTTCAACTCTATAGATTCCCAGCCATTTTCGACAATCGCTTTGAAAAGGCTTCGTTCCAAATTTTGCTCTTTGATTTTCGGATTCGTCCAAAATTCTTGTTTCAATATTCGCACAAAAGGCAGCGTAAAAAAAGGCACGGTATAAAACAGCGGAATCCAGCCTAAAAATAGCGTTAGCCAAATATTTGGGCTTACTTGAAAAAGAAAAATACGTTCGTAGGCTTCCAAACTAAAAATCAAAGAGGAGATGAGTGTTATTGCCCCCAAACCCGCAATGCGCGCGTTTTGCTTTATGTTATTACCTGTAATTACCGCAAGCGGTTCTTCGGTTTCGTAGAAAAAACCTATTTTAGCGTTGGTAGATTGGGTTTGCTGCAATAGGGTTTCGAAATGACCGTACAAAATTCCCTCTTCGCTTACTTCGGCTTTGCCCTCGAAACGCACCAGAACCTCCGAAAATAAGCGTTCTGCCTCGTTACGGTCTGTGCCTGTGAGCATTTGGACTTCCTCTACGGTCAGGATTCCATTTTGTTGGCTGATCCACTGTGCCGTTTTTTGGGCTTCCGAAAGCGGATTTTTTGGTTTATTTTTTCCAAAAACAAATTGATAAACGGCTTCCACCCAATTTTTTTTGCCTTCCGTTTCTTTCTGCTCTACAATATTTTCGCCCACAGTACGCCACTGCGTAATGCTTTTCCAGAAGGAAACAAAAATATTTTCAAAATTGGCTTTTTTTGATTTATCTTTTAATTGTTTCTCCTTTTTATCCTCATAGAGCAAATGTTGGATTCCCAAAGACTGCCCTGTAACCAAGGTTAGCCCGATGGCTGACAACAAAAAATAGGTAATGGTAAATAGCCCAATCAAAACCCGCAAACCGTATTGGCTATAAATCCAAACCGTTTCGAACCAATATTGTAACTTTTTTTTCCATTCTTGTATATTTCGAAGCCTGAAATTTTCGAAATCATAAATAATTTGCCCTTCGGCAGTTACTTGAAGCCGACAGTGGTATTTTTCCAATAATTGCTCAATCACTTTCTCCGCATCAACCAGCGCCAAACCCGTTTGTGCCGCAAGGTCTTGTACGCTAAGGCGTGCTTGAGCTCGAACCTTTTTTTCGATCTGAAACCAATCGTTTAGACTTAAGGAATTGCTCATTTTTTACAAATCATGAGGGTTTATGATTTCAAAAGCCATTTTATGGCGAGTTCTCTATCTTCAAAATATTCAATTTTTTTCCTTTCTCTGATCCCCGTTTCGGTGTCCAGCGTTTGCTCAAGAGCAACTACGGTAAAAATATCGTTGGGTAAAACAAAGGCAATTCTTTGGATAATGTGGGCGATTTGGGTCGTAATGTGGAGATCCACCCAGATTTGGAGTTCGGGGACAATAATGAAATTAAAGTTGAGTAAATCCGACAAAACAACCGAATACTGGTTGGTTTCGATCTGTTTTCTGAAAAACAAAAGCTCTTTTTTATAATCATCTACAGTCATGAATCCTTTTGGATTCGCCCAAATCTGTTCAAAAAGGTGTGTTTTTGGATCGTAACAATAGTTCGCAAAATTATTTGAAGCAATTTCTTTTTTCATGGGATATTATGTTTTGTTAAAGTTTTTATTCAAACCTTACGGGTTTCGAAAACCCGCAAGGTTTGTTTTTTGAAAATGATTAATCTACCAAGAAAATAGCGTTGCTCAAAAGCAATTCATTGCTAAAGAAAAAATTTGATTTTACCCTAATCCTTGTCAATGGTTAAAATTCTGAAATCGATCCGATCATTACCCGCTTTTGAAGAAGGAATCGTATTTCCGTAACCAGTTGCATTTACCCGATAAGAAGCAATTCCTTTTGAAATAAGGACACCAGCAATTTCTTTAGCTCTTGCCAGACTCATTTCTACTCCCTCTTGCCTACCCACATTTACGTGCGAACGTATTTCAAGACGAACATAAGGATTAAGAATCATAAATTGGGCAATGTCTTCAACAGCCTTATAACCTTCATCAGTTAGCTCGTTATTCGCATCGAACCGAATATTGGAATTAAGTGGCACTATTTTATCCCTTTTTAGCGTATCGGCACCAAAAATGATTATTTCATTTTGGGCAAAACTGTAGGAAAAAGCAGTGAAAAATAAACCTAAAAACAACATGATTCTTTTCATAGAAATAGATATTTTAAGTGAAACATTTATTGAAACCTCGTGTTTTTTTAACAACGAGGTTTCTTCTTCTACAAATGATTAATCTACCAAGAAAATAGCGTTGCTCAAAAGCAATTTGCCATTGTGCCAAGAACTGCGAAAAACAGGATCGTCCGCCAAAAATACCACCGTTCCACGTCCTACCCTTTTCACGCCAAAAAGCATGACATTTTTCAACTTTTGCTTCAAACGATGCCCTACAAAGCCATCAATATGTGCATTCTCTCTAATAGTGCCTACATTCCAAGCCTTGTCCAAATATTGGTAGGCTTTCGAACTCAAATGCAAAGTAAAATAAGTTTCCTCATACCCAAAAGCAAGCGGGTGCGAAGTATCCATATCGACCTTGTAAATACTGCCTGCCGTTTCGTCAGCCAGTTCTCGGCGTTCGCGGTCAGCGTATTTTTTCAAACGATCAGCATCGGGGGTTTCTTTCTTGTCAGGTGTGGCAAGGTCTTTTAGCCCAATTTCTTCCTCGCTTTCGAAAATGCTCATGGCTCTACTGATCGCAATTACTTTTCCGCCAGCTCGTACGTAGGAAAGAATTTTGGTCGAATTGGCTCCGTAATAAACTTCGGGCAGAATCAACACATCATATTTTTCCAAATCCGTATCCAAATCGTTCAAAACGGTTACAGGGTAATCAAGTTGCTGATCGAGATAATGCCAAATTCCGCCAAAACTTGTCGCACTTACGCCTTGTCCGCTTAACAAAGCCACTTTTTTAGACTTGATGAATTTTGCCCTGTCCGATCCAAAATCTGCCCCACTTTCCACAAATCCAGTGCTTACCGCTTTCAGTTTTTGCCCAAAATTATTGCCCATTTGGGTAATAGTTTGGTCAAAATCTTTGCCCAAAGCCTCATTTTCGCCTCTCATAATCAGCAGTGTTCCCGCCGAATAGTTTTGTCCGTCTATTTTAAAGGCTTTTTCGGCATATCGAACCCTGATGTTTTGTTTGAGGATTCGGGCTAAAAATTGGGCATTTTTAAAACTTTTCCATTCAGCAATGTAGGCATAAGAGGCTTCAGTAGGAACGGTGTTTTGGATTTTGATTTTTTCAATGTTTTTATTGCCCATTTCCAATAAATTTGCCGTTGCGTAGGCTTTTACACCAAAACTATATGGCAAAGCCCATGCCGTAACATCGTATGTTAGCGAATCAGCCACTACAGTTTTTGGATTGAAAAGGACTTTTACCAAAACGGATTTGGGTTGTTTGATATTGACAACAATGTCTTTATCGGAAATATCGAAAGTAGCGTTGGCATTGTTTTTTTCATAATCAAAGCCTTTTTGTCCTTTGGCGGCGGAAGCATAACCGTAACGAATTTGGTTTTTATCCAAATAATCCAATAATGTTTGCAATTTTTCGGAGTTATTTTCGGCTTTGATTACAAAAGATTTGTAAGCGCCTTGCGGACTGGAGTTTGCCTTGTCAAAATAGTTTTTAAATTCGGAAAGCAATTTGTCTTTTCCGTCAATAGCGGCTTCGATAGTCGCCAAACCTGTGATATGGTGGTGGGCAATTCGTTTGGCAAGGGTTAAAGTGTCGCCTGTTTCGGTCAAAATGCCCAAACCCGCACGTCCACTGCCACCCTGTTCGTAGGTCATGCCGATTGCTCCATTGAACATGGGGTAAGAATCGCCATAACTTGGGTACAGTAGGTCAAAAACTTCTTTGGTAAAATATAGCCAGCCGTTTTGGTCAAAATATTTGGCATTATTTTTCCCAATAATAACCTGAAATTCCCTTTGGTGTGGGGTAAGTTCGAGGTGATAAGGTTCGGCGGCAGGGGCAAAATAATAGGGATTATTTACGTCCATTTCGTGAAAATCGACATGAACGTGCGGCATCCATTGGTGATAGAGGGCGATTCTTTGTTGGGTTTCTTGTTGGCTCTGCCAAGCCCAATCACGGTTCAGATCGTACAAATAATGGTTAAAACGTCCGCCTGGCCACGGTTCTCTATGTTCTCTGGCTTCGCCCAAAATATTGGGGCTTTTACCGACCATTTGGTTGTGCCAGTTGGCATAACGGTCGCGCCCATCGGGATTTATGCAAGGATCAAGCACGATCACGCCTTCGTCTAACCATTTTTTGGCTGTCGAATTGGTCAAAAGTTCATAAGCGGTTTGTATCACGGCTTCCATCGAAACCGATTCGTTGCCATGCACATTGTAGCTTAGCCAGATAATCGGTTTGCCTGCACTTGGCGTTCCGCTTTGCAAGCCTGTGATTTTTAGGTTATTCACCCTAATTTCTTCTATTTTGCCCATATTGCTTTCGGAGGTCAGGATCGCAACCATCAAAGGGCGTTTTTCGTAGGTTTCTCCGTAAGTTTGGAGTTTGATTTGCGAACTGTTTTGTGCCAAATGTTTGAAATAATCAATCATTCGATAATGATAAGTAAAACGTTCGCCCAATTTGTAACCCAAAAATTGTTCGGGTGATTGGATTTGGGCAAAAGAAACGGAAATAAAAACCGACAATAAAAGATTGACAATCAAATATTTGTAAAATGGTTTCATAAAAAAGAAATTATAATTTGATAAAAAGCAAAAATAGAAAAAAAATAAAGATTTGCACCATGAACTTGTTTGTATTTGGGTTAAAATAGGGTTTTTATGAAAGAAATTATAATTTTAATCCCTACATTTGCTTTAGTGTTTTGTGAAATAGATATTCAATCCCAAGTTTGGTAAGTTTGGTTTTTATGCTAAAAAAGGGAATTTTTATACTTTTGTTTCTTAATCTTGGGTTTCAACAAGCACTTTTGGGGCAGGTCGATAGCTTGGAAAGGGTGATTGCGCAACTCCAAGCAGATAGTTTATTGGTCAAAACCTTGCTCGAAACGGCTTGGCAATACCGCCTTTTGAAGCCCGAAAAAACTATCGAATATGCCCTAAAAGCCCAAAAACTTTTACCCACACTTTCTCAATATCCCGCCCAGCGGCTTGCCTACTGGACAAATGTGAGCTATACCTACGCTTCGGTTGGGTATAGAAACATGGGGGATTTTTCGGAAGCCATCAACCAAATATTGATTGCTATTTCGGTAGCCGAAAAAAACAATTTGGCAGATCGCATAGCTTTTAATAAACAGTACAGTGCCGAACTGTATCGCCGTCTAAAGCAGTTCGAAACTGCCAAACAATACGCTTCGGAAAGCCTCAAACTTTTCGAAAAGCTAAATCATGTGGAGGGTAAAATGTACGCTTATCAAACGCTTTCGAGTATTTATAAAGAAACGGAGGACTATCAGGAGGCTTATTTTTTCTTGTTAAAAGCTAATGAACTGGATAGTGCTTCAGGCAAGCAAAAGACTTCGAAAGCCTTAAAAATGTCATCTTTGGGCGTTTTGCAGTGGCATTTGGGAAAGGAGGAAATAGCTATTAAAAATATTCTTGAATCGCTGACTTATTTTGATGAGGAGAAAAGTATATATGGCAAACTGAAGGCTTTTCATGCCATTTCAGAAATTTATTTCCAGAAAAAAGACTATCAAAAAACACTTTATTATCTGCGAGAAGCCAGTAAAGAACTCAAAGGCAAGTTGAATCCAGAAGAATTTCGGTTTCAAGAAGAACAGTTTGCCAAAACCTACGCCGCCTTAAAACGCTTCGATTCGGCATATTGGCATCAAAAACAATTAGTAATCTTTAAAGATTCTATTTTTTCGTCCGAAACCAATTTGCAACTTTCGCGCATGAAGGTTTTATTGGAAACTTCCGAAAAAGAGGCGCATATTCTTTTGCTCAAAGAGGAGCAAACTTATGTGAGTTTTCAACGCAATGCGTTTATTATTATTAGCATTTTGGGCTTATTTATGGTTGTTTTTTTGGTTTTTGCTAATGCCCAACGCCGCAAAGCAAATGAGCAATTACAGCACCAAAAAGGCGAAATAGAAGCCCAAGCTGAAGAACTGTTGCATACCAACAACGCCCTGAATATTGCTTATAACGAAATCCAAACGATTAATAAGAACGTTTTTGATTCGATCAATTACGCCCAGCGAATCCAAAAGGCAACTCTGCCTTTCGAAACCCAATTTGATAAGATTTTTGCCCAAGATTATTTTATTTTGTTCAAACCGCGCGATGTGGTTTCAGGTGATTTTTATTTTTTGGAAGAAATTAGCCTAAGTTCGGAGCAAACTGCCCAGATTATTGCCGTAGTGGATTGCACGGGACATGGCGTGCCTGGGGCTTTTATGAGCATGGTTGCCAACCAGATTTTGAGTGAAAGTATCCTCAAAATGAGAGTCTATGAACCCGACCAAATTCTGGAAAATTTGCACAGAGAAGTCCGCCGTACCCTTCGCCAATCGGAAAACCAAAGCCAAGATGGTATGGACATAGCGGTCATAACTTTGTACCAAAATGGAGGGAAAAATGAACTTTTGGAATATGCGGGGGCTATGAACCCGCTGTTTTATGTGCATGAAAATAATTTTTTTGAAATAAAAGCCACTAAAAAACCCATTGGAGGCAAACAAGAAGAAATGATCGAACAACATTACGAAAAACATACCCTACACCTCAAAAACATGGAAGGCACTATGTTTTACCTTTGTACGGACGGTTATCAAGATCAGTTTGGTGGAGAAAATGACAAAAAATTTATGGCAAAACGCCTCAAACGCCTCCTGCATAGCCTTGCCGACTCGCCTCCACAAAACCAAAAACAAGTATTGGAAAAAACATTTGAAGATTGGACAAAACCAAGTCATCAAAAACAGATTGATGACATAACCATTTTAGGTTTTCGAATCAAAAACGCTTAAATTATGCCAAATACCAAAGCCCTTGTAACCATGTGCGTGGGCGAACGCTACCTTGCCCAATGGAAAAAATATTGCCATTCGAATTGGGAAAAGTATGCCCAAAAATACCATTACGATCTGATTATCATAGATCAATTACTTGATATTTCCGAAAAAGGCAAAAGCCGCCCTCCGCATTGGCAAAAATGCTTGATCTTAAGCCAACATTTTTCAGAAAAATACGAACGGATTGTGTGGATCGACTCGGATATTATTTGCAACGAAGAACTTGCTCCGTGTGTGCTGGCGGACGTTCCCCTTGAAAAAATAGGGGCGGTGCGAAGCTGGGGAGCAGAACAAAGTCCAAAACGACTGGCAAGAAAGCGCCAACTCCAGCATTGGGGAATCAGCGAACCTACGCAAAGGGACACTTACCAAAAATACGGACTCCCTCCAGCTTACAACGAAATAATCCAAACTGGAGTTTTGGTTTTATCGCCAAAATACCACCGAAATATTTTGGAAAGGTCATATTATGAACATATTGGCGTGGGAGAATGGGAAATGTTTCCGCTTTCTTATGAAATCCTGAAGGCAAATGCGGTGCATTGGATAGACGAACGTTTTAATTGCGTTTGGGGCGAACAAATTGCTTTGCATTATCCTTTTTTGCTCAAAGGCTACGAAAAATCATTTTTTAGGCTAAAAATAGAACGCATTTTGGAAAAAATGGGTATTCCTTTGCCTTTTTTACA
The DNA here is from genome assembly GCA_013297565.1 of Cytophagales bacterium. Taxonomy (GTDB): domain Bacteria; phylum Bacteroidota; class Bacteroidia; order Cytophagales; family Thermoflexibacteraceae; genus JAAFHK01. Next base: position 37,090 of record JAAFHK010000001.1, on the reverse strand, counting down.
TTCTTTGCCAAGCCAATGTTTGACAAATGTGTATTTGAATAATTATTTTATTCATTTTGCGGGCGGACTTTTGGCAGATACCGAACTATTGGATTTGGAAAATCCATTTTGGAAAAAATGGAAAAAGGCATAAAAAATAGGTTTTAATCAAATCTAATGGCTTTTATGGGTTGAATATGGCTAATGATTCGAACAGGTACAAAAAGTAAAATACCAATTAAAATCAATAAAATCATATTTACGCCCAAAATTGCCTGCCAATCCCAGCCTATTGGGACGGCATCGAGGTAATAATATTCGGGTTTGAGAGGCAAAAAACGAAAACGATCCTGCACGAAAGCAAAACCCAATCCTATTGTATTTCCCAAAAAAATGCCTTTTAGGGTAATATTTAAACCTTTATATACAAAAACCTGCTTGATCAAGCTGTCCCGCGCGCCCAAAGCCTTCAAAGTCCCGATCAGCTGGGTGCGTTCCATAATCAAAATTAGCAAAATAGAAGCTGTATTAAAACACGCCACAAACAAAATAATACAAAAAAACACAACTGCATTGCGGTTGATCATCACAAACCACGAAAAAAACATATCGTACAAATCCGTAACTTTGATAGCGTGCATATCGTAATCCATCGCCTCATACACACTTTCAAAACTGCTATCGAGTTGTTCAAAATCTTTTACAAAAATTTCATACCCTCCCGCTATCGAATCATTCCACTGATTCAAACGCCGAATCAAAGCTAAGTCGCCCAAAATTAAGGTTTTATCAAATTCCTCCATACTGGTTTCATAAATCCCGACAATCCGCAGTTTTCGAACTCTTGGCGGTTCTTGCATAAAAAACACCGTAACGGTATCGTGCAGTTTCAATTCCAATTTATCGGCAATGGTACGGCTAATCAATAGTTCCTTTGCATAATCTCCCGAAACCGTATCAATTTGGATTTTTCGTCCTTCTACCATATTTTTTTCGAATTTCTGCCAATCAAACTCCTGCCCAACCCCTTTGAAAACTGCTCCCATGACTTCTTCGTCCGTTTTGATCAAAACAGGTTTTTGGGCAAAGCCTTGAATATGAGATACTTCTGCTGGTGGATTTTGATAAAGCGGTCGGTTATAACTCAAAGGCTGGGTTTCGAAAGCATTATGCGAATCGTATTTGAGGACTTGGATATGTGCCGAAAAACTAAATATTTTTTCCTGAACTTGCTCCTTAAAACCTTTGAAAATCATAAAAGCAAGCATCATGACCGCCAAACCCAAAGCAATACTCCAAATGGCAATGCGCGTAACCAAAGCCGAAAAAGAACTGTCCGAAGAACGGCTCATGCGGCGTGCCAGCCAGTAGGGGAAGTTAGTTTGGTTTTTCAAAGTTTAAAAATATTTGATATGCAAAAAGAAAAACAATTTCCTTACAAAGATAAAAAATCAAGTGCGTGAAAAAAAATATTTTTTTTAGAAAAAATTTGGAAGTTCGAAAAGAAAACGTACCTTTGCACCGTTAAAAATAAAAACAACATAAAACAAGGTGATGTAGCTCAGTTGGTAGAGCAAAGGACTGAAAATCCTTGTGTCGGCGGTTCGATTCCGTCTATCACCACTTTTGTTTTGCATAGTTTAGTTATTTTTAGGGGGAAAAGACAGAAAACACTACTTTTAGTAGTGTTTTTTTGTTGTAGATTAAAATATTTTTACCCTATTTTCTCCCAAAATGCTTTTCATAGAGTACGAAACTCTCCTCCAAGATTTCTATTGCAATCTCTCGCCCCAGAAACTCCTCGACCTTTACCGTTTTGTTTTCAAGTTTTTTGTAATCCTCGAAAAAATTTCGGAGTTCGGAAATGAAATGGGCGGGTAATTCGGAAATATCGCTAATGTGGCTTACGCTTGGGTCGCCTGCACTTACGGCAATTATTTTATCGTCTGCCTCGCCGTTATCGAGCATTCGCATAACACCAATGATTTTGGAAGGGACGATGCAAAGTGGCACGACATCGATCTGCGAAATGACCAAAATATCCAAAGGGTCTTTGTCATCGCAGTAAGTTTGTGGAATAAACCCATAATTTGCTGGATAATACATAGAAGAATAGATTACCAGAATCAGCAAACCGCTTTCCTTGTCGAGTTCGTATTTGGCGCGTGTGCCTTTTGGAATTTCAATGATTCCGTTGATCAAAGCGGGTTGGGTGTTGCCTTTTGCTACATTATGCCAAGGATTAAAATAAGGATTCATAAAGTATGTTTTGAAATTGGTTTCTTTTCATCAAAAATACAATTTTTTCGTTATTTTCGTCTTTCAAATCTATGAAAAACATTTTTTCGGGCATAGGTTTTAGAAACCTGCCCTATTGGTAAAAAAATTTCTATCCAATTTCTCGACTTCCTCCAACAGCCGTTTTTTGTCAACCGACACCACACCCAAATGTTCGCAAACCAAACCTCCGCCCAAATTGGCAATTTGCGCCAGAGATGGAAACGGTACTCCCAAAGCCAAACACGCCGCCGCAATACCTACAACCGTATCACCTGCGCCCGAAACGTCCGCAATTTCGCGCGGGTGCGCCGAAAACAGATGTTGTTCCTCAATAGCATCGATATAAACGCCTTTTTCAGAAAGTGTAATGAGCGCATTTTCTACAGGACTTTGCTCACGCAAAAGGGCAACGGCTTTTTTGAGGTCAATGAGAGTTGTATTTTCGATGTCTATTTTCAAGCCTTCTTTGAGTTCTTTCAAGTTGGGTTTGAACAAAGTAGCCCCGCCATAATGCAAAAAATTTCGTTTTTTGGGATCGACCGCCGTAGGAATATTTAGCGTTTTGGCAAAATCGATGATTTCACGAATATTTTTTTCGGTCAAAACGCCTTTGTCGTAATCCTCAAAAATAATCACGTCTGCACTTTTGGCTAATTCCTTGATTTTCAATACCAAACGTTCCGAATCGCTGTCGCTGATGGGGTTTGTAATTTCCGAATCTATCCGCAAGAGGTGTTGCGAACCCGCCAAAATACGGTGTTTTACGGTCGTAACCCTTGCGCGGCTTTGCAAAATGCCTTCAGCCGTCATTTCCTTTTGTGCCAAAAGTTTTTTTAGGTCTTCGGCACTGTCGTCCTGCCCCACTACCGAACACAAAATAGGCGTACAACCCAAAGCCTGCACGTTCAAAGCTACGTTTCCCGCCCCGCCAAGCCGTTTTTCTTGTTTCATGGCATTAACCACAGGCACAGGGGCTTCGGGCGAAATGCGATCCACCTTGCCCCAAACGTAGGAGTCGATCATGACATCGCCCACAATCAAAATCCGCAGGCGTTCAAAATCTGTAAATATATTTTTCCAATTCATGGAGTTCTTTTTATTGCTTGAATTTTTGGAATAGCAATTTTAAGAAAAAAAATCAAAAAAACATACCAGATTTGGATTGAGTAGAAAAATAAGCACGTAGAGCTTAACTAATTTCAAGCCCCAGAATTAATATATCGTCCGTTTGGACTTCTTTGTTTTTCCAGTCGAGTAGGGCTTTTTCCAGCAAATGGGCTTGTTGGCTCATGGGCTGTCCTTGTATGCTTAGGAGAAGGCTTTTGAGTGCCTTGCTTGAGTATTTTTTGTTCGAAAGTCCCCCAAACTGATCCTTGTAGCCATCGGTGCAGAGATATATACGCATGGTACTATTCAAGGGAATGACTTGTTTATTAAAGGTTAAATTGTTTTCCAAAAAATACCCTCCTACAGAATATTTATCGGCTTGTAGGGCAGTGATCTGATCGTTTTGGCATAAATACAAAGCGTTTCTTGCTCCTGCAAATTCCAAAATTTTATTTTTTTTGTCTATGACAATTACAGCAATATCTACACTCTCGTGGCTAAAATTTTCTTGTTGATTCAAAACTTTTCGCAATCCTACGTGCATATTTTCGAGAATCCAGTCGGGTTCGGTAATATTCTGTTCGTTAATGATCTGGTCTAATAAATTTTTGGCAATGAGGGACATAAAAGCACCCGGTACGCCATGCCCTGTACAATCTACGGCAATCATCAAAGACTTGTTTTTCTTTTGCCCTGCCCAATAGAAATCACCACTCAAAATGTCTTTGGGCATAAATAGTACAAAATAGTTCTCCCACAGACTGTCCAAAAAGCTGGTCGTGGGCAAAATAGACTGTTGAATCTTTCGGGCATAGTTGATACTGGAAAGGATATATTCATTTTTGCGTTCGAGTTCCTTTCTCTGCAAATGCAGTTCTTGGGTCGTATCCCTCAAATGCTCATTAATGGCGTGGAGTTCTTCGGCATTTTGGCGCGTTTCCTCTTCGGAGGCTTGCAGTTCCTCAAGTGAGGCTTGCAGTTGTTGGGTAATGGTGTGCAAATGTTGGTTTTGTTCATTGATCTGCTGTGAAAATTTTTGCAAATCTTGCATCACATTCTGGTTGGACTGAAGCAAAAACAAAAAATCAGTAGTTTGGTCAAAAACAGCAAAATCATTTAGGGTCAAGCCCAACGTATTTAACAAGCCTTGATCCTTGAGAACAGGATTGCCGACAAAAAGAATCATAGGTGTATCTGCGTGCAAACTAAGCATTTGCCCTTTGAGTTCGAGATTTGTACCCTTAATTTTGAGGATAAAAAGGGAGTGCTGGTTTTTGAGAATGTTCTCGATCTTTTGCTGGATAGTTCTCGGTCGGCTAATTTCGAACAGAGAAAGAAAATTATTTTCCGCAGATATCGAAGGAATTATTTTGTCTATGGACTTGCCGTAGTCTAAGATTTGAAAATCCGTGTTAAAAACGATATAAAACGGAAATAAAGAGGATAATTGTTCTTTCTGTAACTCAAAAAGCATAGGAATAATTGGGTTAAACATAAGTCTTATAAAATAAAACAAATGATGTTCGAGAAATAACACTTAGGCAAACAGTTTGTTCAGCCTGCCACGAAAATATTGAAGGTATCCTAAAAACGAAAAAAATTACCAAGCTACCTCAAAAATATCGTGGTCTTCGCCCGTTTTTTTGCTCCCTACCCAATTCACCTGACAAGGAGTGTTAAATTTTTTACCCAAACCTTTGACCAAACCCACCACCATGGGGGCTAAACCTTCGCGCTCCGAAAAATAGTGCAAAACCAAAGAACGATCCGTAATATCGGAACATTCGAAAGACGGAGGACGAAGTTCGGACATCAAATTACCAACTTTGACGTGCAAGGCATCTAAGTTTTGCAAAAATTCTACCAAATTTTTGCCCGCCGCATCCAACATTTCGCCGTAACCTTCCTGTGCCGTATAAAGCACCCAGTATTCGCCAAAAGTTTCCAGCACTTGTTCGGCACTAAGCCCCAGCACTTGGCTTGCCGCCCCGACCAAGCGGTAAGTAATGCCATCGTGATAACTTTGCATACCGACAAAGGTGTTTTCTTTTACTTCCGCTTTTTCTTTGATTTCCAACCAAATAGCCTCGCCAAAGTTGTTTTTTACCAAATCTTCGACAGCTTTATTGACCAATCCGTACATATATTTTGAGTGATTTATAAATGAATAATGGAACGTTTCAAACGCAATTTCGAAATAAAAAATCAACTTACAAATTTCCTATCAAAGTTTTCTATTTTTCCAATATTTCTGCCAACCCATTGGTTTCTAAGTACTCTTGCAAAATTATCACAGGTTAAAACTACTATAGTTACTGTATAAAATACTGATTATCAATTCATTACAAAAAAATAGTTGTTTTTTTGCAAACTTATACTCAATCAAATGTGGTTCTGTAGGGCGAACATTCTTGTTCGCCACAAAAACGAACAAGAACTTCGTTTTACGACACAAACCAATTTAGTTTCAGTATAGCCTATTTTTGCAAAAAAACAAAGAATATATGGCATCATCTATAAATGAAGTTCGAAATGAGGCACAATTCACAGCACTTAAACACTTGTTTTTGCAGAATTTTAAATGCTAAATAATTTATTTTCAGCTACTTATAAAAAAACATGGCGTAACTATTGAGATAGAGCAAGAAAATATGCAAACTGCATTCGTGTTTTCAGATATAGGACTTACGCATTTTGCTCGTAATTGCTCAAAAATAACATTTTTTGAAAAAAATGTTATTTTTATAAACTCTTGATAATCAAGAACTAACAGTTCTTAAAGAACTGTTAGTTCTAAAAAATGCGTAAGTCCTAAGATACAAAATCGTTACTTTTTTGGCTATTTTATATGAAAAATGATATGATTGGTGAAGCGTATGCTTTTGTGCGTTGGTACTGTGAAAAATAATTTGATGCCTGCCCGCCATTTCGAAACGATTGAGGAATTTATTGAGTGTTTTAAAAACGAAGGAAAAGTTATTTTAGACCCAACTGAATTTAAAATTCAGCGTCCCGCTGATCCTGAAAAACAAAAAGAGGTGTTTGGTGTGTAAAAAACTTGTAAAATACGCTGTTTTTGTTTTTTTACATTACCTTTGTTTTAACTAATTGTACTTTTTATAAACTTTATGGTACTTTTAATCGTTGTTTATCAATAAATAATGATTTTTAAAACTATGGCAACTAATACACTTGATCCTACTCTTGCGGCTCTCAAAAAAATACATTTTACCGAAGAAAATGGGCTTGTCCTTTGCGACAATCCTGATCGGAATAATAATGCCGAATGGTTACATATCGAGGAAAGAGCCAAAAAATTAGGAGCAAGTGCGGTTTTATTCAGGCGTTATTTTAATGAAAATCATGAACTAACTAATTCAAAACCAAGTGTTTATATATTCGAAAAAGAAAAGGCTTTTAATAGCCAAACTGAAACTGAACTTCACGCCAAAATTTGGAGTGCAGGTGAGGTAGATGTCTATATGGTTGTCGGAAAAACCGAACTCAAAGTTATCAATGCACGAAAACCAGCCGAAATTACAAAAAATAATTTTTTAAGTCTTGAAAATTTAGAATTTTGGAGTGGAGTTTTAGAAAAATTTAATGATCAGCGTTTTTCCGCCCATATTTTCGGGAAGGGAATGTTTTGGGAACAGGGAACTTGGGAGTTGGACGAAAAACAAACGCCTTTTCATATTTTGTTGGATCAGTTAGAAAAAACAAGAACTAAATTAGCGAAAAAAGGGCTAAATGCTGAACAAAAAATGGCTTTAGATCGCCTTTTATTGCTTTCTATTTTAGTCATGTTTTTAGAAGAAAAGAAAGATAGTAAAGGTGATTTTGCTTTGAGTAAAAAATATGAAAATTATAGTAATCAATATCAAACAAAAAATTTTACTCAAATTTTACGAAAAGATGGCAATGGAGAACTTTGTATTCGGTTTATCAATGAATTAGCGAACAAATACAACGGTAAAATATTTGATATTTTGACCGAAAAAGAAGAAAATTTTATCAAAGGGCAAAATTTATCAGATATAGCATTGTTTGTTGAAGGAACAACAGATGCCAAGACCAAGCAAATTTCCATTTGGCGAAAATATAATTTCGATTTTATACCTATTGAACTGATTAGTTCAATTTATGAAAATTTTTTGCAGTCTGAAACCCAAAATCAAGGCAAAAGCAAAGAAAAAGGTGTAGTTTATACCCCACCGTTTTTAGTCAATTTTTTGATTGATGAAGTCATGCCTTTGAACTTACCCAAACAAAATTATTGGAAAGAAGAAAAAATTAGTTACAAAGTGCTTGATCCTGCGTGTGGTTCAGGTATTTTTTTGGTAGCGGCTTATAAACGTCTTTTGGATTGGTGGGCAATTAATAATTTTGATAAAGTAGTGAAATTATCTTTGCCAGATGACGATCTTTCTGACGAAGAAAAAAAATCTTTACAATTACTAAAAGAGGAAGTATCCAATACTTTCAAAGAAATATTAGAAAATAATATTTTTGGTGTAGATATAAATGAAACGGCTACACAAATCACGATTTTTAGTCTTACGATTGCTTTTTTAAATAAAATTGATCCCAAATTATTGTGGGGTGAATTTCAATTTAAGAATCTGAGTGCTAAAAATATTAAGGATAAAAATTTCTTCGAATGGGCAAGCACCGTCCATAGAGATTTCGATTTGGTAATTGGGAATCCGCCTTTTAATTTTGAAACAGGTAAAAAATTAGAGGATTATATTTATAAAAAAGATGAAAAGGGAGTTATTGATTATACTATTAATTTCACAGATTCAGCCCACATTAATTTTCGACACCCAAAATTACCTGATAATAATTTTACTCTGCATTTTTTTGAGGGTGCTATAACTTTGGGCAAAAAAGTATGCCTAATTGTTAAGTCAAGCGAGTTTCTATATTCAAAAAATGCTTTTGAATATAGAAAATTAGTTTTCTCTGATTTCAATATAAAAGTAATTTTTGATTTTACACCACTCAAGGATACTCTTTTTGGTAGCGCAAAAGTTTCAGTATGCACGATCATAGCTGAACCGCAACCTTCTAAACAAGAACCTATTGAGCATACAATTATTAATAGAATTATCAATACTGAAAACAAATTGGCTTTTCAGATTGATCATTATGATCGTCATTTTGTGCGTTGGTCTTGGGCAGTCGATGAAAATAAGCAATTTATTTGGAAAACTAATTTATTGGGTGGTGGGCGGCTGTTTCATTTGATTGATCGATTGAGTATGGTTGATAAATTGGGACAATTTTTAGAAAATAAAGAAAAAAAATCAAAATGGCTTTATAATGTTGGTTATATCTCGGAACATAAAAATAAGAAAAAAATTCCTGCAAACTTCATTACAGGCAAACCTACTATAAAACCAAGATCTTTCAAAGACGATGGAACTTATAAGATCATTACTGAAAGTTTGGAAGGATTTGTTGAAACACGAAACAAAGAACTTTATGAACCGCCTCATATTATTTTAAAATTGGTAATTAAAGACAAAATATCTACGGCTTTTGTAGAAGAATATTTATGCTTTAATAGTAGTTTTGTTGGTATATCAGCGCCAATGGAAGATAAAAAAGGACTTTATGAAGTTTATGAAAGATTGTACCAAGATGAAGAATTAGCAAGCCTTTATAGTGCATTTGTTTTGGCAACAAGTTCTAAGGCGCTTGTTTATCGTGGTGATGCTATCATTAAAGAAGATTTGGATAATTTGCCCTATCCCAAAGACAAGTTTTATCTAAACCCTTCTGATTCGGAAAAAATTGTCATAAAAGATTTGTTGAAGTATTACAGACATCTGCAAAAAGACAGTCAAGGAGATGCCAAAAAACTTTACCAAAAAGTAACCAAAACTCAACTCGAAAACTTTGGCAAAGTGTTTTGTAAAATTATGAATGCTGTGTATGAACAAAAAGACGAAAGCGGTGTAATTTTGCAAAAATGGCAAGTAGGTCGAGTGTATCAAATGCCCAATTTTACGGCTTATGAATTTGTATATGGGAAAATCAAAAGTAAAGAGTTTGATTTTCAAGAAGTTAGCGATTTTGAGGCAATCGATGAAAGTTTGCAAAAACTGATTTTTAATACCGAAGAAAATCGGGGGGCAATCTACACACGAGTTTTGCGTGAGTATGATTATATTGAAGGGTACGATACTTTATTATTAGTAAAACCGAATGCTTTGCGCTACTGGCTAAAATCCATTGCCTTGCGTGATGCAGATGATACAATTGTGGATTATTACGAAGTGGGGTTTTAAGTCATGGCAAGATTACCAAAAAAATCCAATTATGAGGTGATTGATGAGCAACCTATTGTTGTTACATTGATCCATTTTATCGAGGCTAAGGTAGAGTTATTTACTAATTCGCAATCATTCCAAGATAATTATTTAGAGGCTGTTTCAAAAGCAGAAGATCAACTATCTACGGCTTTTTGCATATTTTTTAATCTTTTACCAAAAAATGAAATCCCCTATTCTTGCGCAACTGAAATAAAACAGATTGGTAATAACAAAATTGATTTAGGCTTTTTTAATAAGGAAGTGTTGATATTTGTTATGGAAGCTAAAATTTTACCAACACCGCTTGAAAATGATAGAAAAGAACACGAATATGTCTATGGGAAGGGCGGAGGAATACAACGGTTTAAGGAAATAAAACATGGGGTAAATTTCAAACATCAATTATTCCGTTCTTGCGGCATGATCGCCTACATCAAAGAGCAAGATTTTGATTATTGGTTTGCTAAAGTTAATCAATGGATCATGGACACAAATTGGCTCGAATCTGAAAAATTAACCCGAAAATATCCCAATCAAAACGATAAATACATTTCTGATCATTCCCGAATTGATAATTCCACACTCAAACTTCATCATTTTTGGGTACGAGTTGCCTGATTTTTCAAAAAAACAACGCTTTTATGCCCCATATCCAAGATTTGCGCCTCGAAAGAGATTTGTTGCCTTTGCTCGATTTTACCAAAAATCATTTTTCTCAAAAAATTCTAAGCGATCTTTTGTTACAACCGCTTTACTCTTTAGGGCAGATTCGGCACAGACAGCATATTTTACAAGGTTTTATGGCAAATAGGGAAGTTTTACACCCTTTTTCCTATCACCGATCCGACCTTTTGGAAGTGATTGATTTCCTAAAACCTGCCCATTTTAGCCCAAAATACACATTTTTTCAAAAAATGAATATGAGGCTTTTCGAACAAAAAAAACATCAAAAGGCAAGCAAATTTATCCAAACCATTCTTTTATTGCACAAATTCCAAACTTTCTATTTTGCCAAAATTAACTTAGCCGTTTTTCCGCCCGACTATCAAGAAGTTTTGAAAAATATGTATGCTTTTCTTTCCTATTTCGACTTAGCACGTTACGAACACCTGATCCGAACCGAAAAATTTAAGATCAAACACCTTGTCGAAGTCCAAAAATTGTTTTCAGAAAAAATAAAAAATGGCGAAACGGAAAAATTTTGGCAAAATTATTTCCTTTTCGAAGCCTATCTTTCTCTTAGCATTGCCATCATCAAATACGATTGGCAGTTTCCCACTTTTTCGGAAAACCGATTCCAACTCATCGATTTTTATCACCCATTTTTGACGAATCCTGTCAAAAACAGCCTCGAAACCGACAAGCGAGTTATTTTATTGACAGGTGCAAATATGTCAGGAAAATCCACTTTTTTGAAAGCCATTAGCCTTTGTGTCTATTTGGCACATATTGGCTTGGGAGTCCCTGCTTCTGAAGCCTGTTTGCCCTTTGTTGAAAATATCCATGTTTCGATTAACCTTCAAGACGACCTACAGAACGGTTTTAGCCATTTTATGACCGAAATCCAAAACCTGAAAAATGTAGTTTTGGAAGCCGCAAGCCAAAAAAAATGCTTTGCCGTTTTTGACGAACTTTTTAGAGGCACAAACCACGAAGATGCCCTCGAAACCAGCACTGCAACTTTGCAAGGATTGACTAAATTCAAAAATTCCTTTTTTTTCGTTTCTACCCATTTGCAAGAACTGAAAGAAATAGAAAAAGTACGAAACCAAGAAATTGCTACGTATTATATTGATTGTCAATTAAATGCAGGAAATCCTCGTTTTACCTACGAACTCAAAACAGGTTGGTCTGACTTAAAAATTGGGCGAATTTTGTTCGAAAAAGCAGGCTTAGATAAATTACTTGCCTAAAAAGACCATTTTGTACCCTTGTTTTTTTGTATTAGTTTTATTGATCGCAAGAAAAAAACATCAAAAGACAAGCAAATTTTGTTCAAACCATTCTTTTACTGCACAAATTCCAAACTTCCTATTTAGCCAGAATCAACCCAAGCATTTTTCCTCCCGATTTTAAAAATTTAAAAATCAATTATTAAATACGTTTTTATTTCTTTTTGCTTTCTTTCCAAAAAAAGTATGTAACTTTGCTCTTACGGAACAAAACAAAAGAAAAATGCAAGCGAGTTTGGCACAAAACCCTGTAGTTTATAACGAAGACAGCATCAAATCTCTCGATTGGCGTGAGCATATTCGCCTGCGTCCTGGTATGTATATCGGCAAATTGGGCGATGGGGCGGCACAAGATGACGGTATTTACGTCCTGATCAAAGAAATTTTGGATAATTGCATTGACGAACATACGATGGGCAACGGCAACCGAATCGAGGTTACTCTCACCGACAAAAGAGTCGAAGTGCGGGACTACGGGCGCGGGATTCCTTTAGGCAAAGTGATCGATTGCGTATCGAAAATCAATACAGGCGGAAAATACGATTCTTCGGCTTTCCAAAAAGCAGTAGGTTTGAACGGAGTAGGTACAAAAGCCGTTAATGCCCTTTCTAATTATTTTAAAGTTCAATCTTTTAGGGAAAAAGAAAGTAAAGTAGCCGAATTTGAGCAAGGAAAATTGATAAAAGACCACGAAATAGTACCAACGAAGCAAAAAAATGGTACTTTGGTTACGTTCGAGCCTGATAATACGATTTTCAAAAATTTTTATTTTATATCCGAATACATAGAAGAACAAATTTGGAATTATGCTTTTCTGAACGCAGGGCTTACGATAGCGCTGAACGGAAAAGAATTTTTCTCAAAAAACGGTTTGGCTGACCTGCTCGACCGCAAAAGCGATCCTGAAAATCGCCGTTACCCGATTATGCACCTCAAAGGCAACGACATCGAAATTGCCATTACGCACAATAACCAATACGGAGAAGAATATTATTCCTTCGTCAATGGACAATATACCACGCAAGGCGGTACGCATTTAGCGGCTTTCAAGGAGTCAATCGTAAAAACGGTGCGCGAATTTTACAAGAAAAGTTTTGAGGCATCGGACATCAGGGCTTCCATAGTAGCGGCGGTTTCGGTGCGTATCCAAGAACCTATTTTCGAGTCGCAAACCAAAACCAAACTCGGTTCGACCAATATCAGTCCCGAAGGCGTAACGATCCGTACTTTTGTTAATGACTTCATGAGCAAGGCTTTAGACGATTTTCTGCACAAAAATCCTGAAACAGCCGATGCCCTCCTGAAACGCATTTTGCAATCCGAAAAAGAACGCAAAGACATTGCAGGAATCCAAAAATTGGCGAACGAAAAAGCCAAAAAAGCCAATTTGCACAACAAAAAACTGCGAGATTGTCGGGTGCATTATGCCGATTCGAAAGACGAACGCCGTTACGAAACCACACTTTTTATTACCGAAGGCGATTCGGCAAGCGGAAGCCTCACCAAAGCAAGGGACGTGCAAACACAAGCCGTTTTCAGTTTGCGGGGAAAACCGCTAAATTGTTATAATTTGAGCAAAAAAATCGTTTATGAGAACGAGGAATTTAACCTTTTGCACCATGCCCTCAATATCGAAGAAGGTGTAGAAAGTTTGCGCTACAACCGCATAGTTTTGGCGACCGATGCGGACGTAGATGGTATGCACATTCGGCTTTTGATGATGACTTTTTTCTTGCAATATTTTCCGGATATTGTGCGGGCGGGGCATTTATATATTCTCGAAACCCCTCTTTTTAGGGTTCGGGACAAGAAAAAAACGATTTATTGTTATTCGGAAGACGAAAAACAAAAAGCCATGCGAAAACTTGGCGGAAAACCCGAAATTACCCGTTTCAAAGGTTTGGGTGAAATTTCTCCTGACGAATTTGGACAATTTATTGGCTCGGACATACGCCTACAGCCTGTTATTTTGCAAAAAGAAACCTCGATTTCCAAAATTTTGTCCTATTTCATGGGCAAAAACACCCCCGAACGCCAAGTTTTCATTATCGAAAACCTACGGCAGGAACAGGATTTGGTTAAGGAAAATTAGAAATTGCACGCAGATTCAAGTTTGAAATGCAATTTGATGTGTAAGCAAAAAAGGTTTTTTCGAAGCCGTAAAAGGGCTAATTTCGGTGTCGGACTGACAAGAAAAAAGCAAACTTGCAAGGAAAAAAAACAGCCATTCGTTTTTCATGATTTTTTTGTAACATACGCTTTAGCGTGTGAGGTATTTCTAAAAATACCACACGCTAAAGCGTATGGCACATCTTTAAGACTGCAAAAAATCTATTTTGGTTTAAAGAAACAGCCATTTTTTACTCATTTTTGTAAATTCATACTCACGAATGAAATCCTGATGAAAAAACGCCCCATCATATTCTCTATTTTGAGCATTTTGCTTATCGCAGCCGTTTCTGCTTTTTGGTTTTTCCCAAGCTACAACCTGAAAGCCGAAAAAGAGTGGCTTTTATTGGCACAAGATGATCTGTTGTGGCAAACCCATGTGCAACATTATGGCACGCAAAAAGTAATTGAATATATAAAACATGAAGTAGAAATAGCTGGTAATCGTGAAGAAGACAGGGAATTATTGCATAAAGCCGAACACTTAAAAGATCAAACGACTCAATTTAAACGTTTATTAGAAAAGTACGAGCAACAATATTTGGAACATCAAACCGCTTATAAGCGATTTTCGATGTTTGTTTATTTTGGAATTGAGGAGGAAAATTGGGAAGAATTAAGGCAACATTGGGAAAAATTGCGGACTACGGCAGGAGATCAAATGACTGATACGCAAGTCTTTATAGATGCTGAAAAACAAGCTTTGGAAAATGACAAACTCAATGCTTATTATTTTTACGCACCCTGCCCTGTTCCTACGATCAATCTTGGGCGTTTGCGCATGGAAGCCATAAAATGCGAACACAGAGGCATAAAAAGGATACATGAGGAAATCACAAAGCGATCAATTTATCCAAAACATCAGGCACTTGTTTTTTATCCACAATCCAATAGAGTCTATGAAGGTGATAGTTTAAAAGGAATATTAGGTCTTATTAACTATTGGGAAATCGAAGAACCTAATCCAATTTGGGAAACTTCGGTAGGAAACTTAAAACCCGTAGGACAAGGAAAAATGCTTTTAGAAATTCCTAAAAAAACCGTTTGGAAGGAAATTAAATTGAAACGTACATGGCACATTGAAAATGATCGAAGAATTGAATACAACTATTATTCACCTGTTATTATTAAACACTAAACATATGCGAACTTATTATTTTATTTTACTAATTGTTTTATTTTCAATAAGTTGTGAGCAAAAAATGCTTTCTACGAAAGATGAAGCCATGATGCGCATGGCTTTGGAACAAACACATCAAAGCCTTTTATCTACGCATGATCAAGGTTTGTTAAGTATGATTAATAGAACATCATCTATTGCTTATAGAACTAATCGGGCTGATGATCGGGCGGTTTTAACGAAAATGCTCAAAACATACGAAATTAAATCGACTATCGATAGTTTGATCGAGGCACAACGCAAACAGTGGCAAGGACGAGATCGGTATTCTGAAAAGGAATTGGTAGATTTTTATGAAAAATATATTGTTTTACTAAAAAGTATGGACACAAATCCACAAGATAGTATAGGGATCAATTTTGATGACTTGAATATAAATACGATCCAATCGGGCAAAAAAGTGCTTTCGCAATTAGCCGTAGAAACCTATCTTACTGATTTACAAGGCATGAATGCTGAGTGTGCTACTAAGGTCATTGGCAGATTTGCGGAACGTGTGGGGAGCTGTGGTTGGTCTTTTTCAAGACTAAAACCTATTTTATTAAATATACCTGATACCTTACATCTCAAAAAAGATTTTAAAAGCGAAGTTGTATTAGGCTATCATGATTATGCTTCTTTTATGCTAAAAAACAAGGAAAACAACAAACAATTTTTCTTTAATAAACCCTTTTATGGTTTTAAACCGCAGTTTTCGAAACCCAATTTAACGGAAGAATGGCAAACCCATACCATCGAGGTTGAGGCATGGGACAAATACACTTACAGCCCCATGACTTTGAAAGTCCAAACCGAGTATTTACTGCAAAAAAGGAAATAATGAGTGTTTTTTCGTATTTATGAAGAAATCAAATAAAAATCATGGTAAAAGTTATTTTTTTATAAAAAAAACAACTTTTTTCGAACTGTGCGCCGATATTGAGATCGAATACAATGCTTGTTTTCTGCGATAGTTTTGGCGTAATTTTTTTACTATGTTATGCTTATTTCGTAGGAACGAAATTTGGCTAAAGCCTTCCTGTGGTGATATGAACCTCGATATTGATATGAATTTTGAGAAATTTTTGACAATTTTTGCATTGAAATTTTTTTTCCTGTGGTTTTTTTCCCATTTTTTACTGTACTTTTGCTTTGGCAATCAGGCAAAGGTCATGTTTGTCTGGATTTTTGCTAAAACTAATTTTGATTGAGCATATATGTCCGAATCTTTGAAAATATACAACACCCTGACGCGCGAAAAAGAAATATTCAAACCGCTTGCGCCGCCGCACGTTGGGCTTTACGTTTGCGGTCCTACCGTTTATGGTTATGTTCATTTGGGAAATTGCCGCACTTTTACCTCTTTTGATATTGTTTATCGTTACCTAAACCATTTGGGTTACAAGGTTCGATATGTGCGAAATATTACTGATGTTGGGCATTTGACAGGTGATACGGACGATGGCGAAGACAAAATAGCCAAAAAAGCTCGTCTCGAAAATCTCGAACCTATGGAAATTGTCCAACGCTATACGGTTGATTTTCATACAGTTATGAAAAAACTGAACAATTTTGAACCAAGTATCGAGCCAACTGCTACGGGACATTTGCTCGAACAGATGGCTTTGGTGAAGGAAATTATTGCGGAAGGTTTTGGGTATGAGTCGAACGGATCGGTCTATTTTGATGTGAAAAAATACAACGAAAAATACCAATACGGCAAACTTTCGGGACGGGTTTTGGAAGAATTATTGGCTTCGACAGAGCGCGAAAACCTGCGCAGAGAGTTGCAGGGACAGGAAGAAAAACGCAGTCAGGAAGATTTTGCCCTTTGGAAAAAGGCTGAACCCCAGCATATTATGCAATGGGAATCGCCATGGGGCATGGGTTTCCCTGGCTGGCATTTGGAATGTTCGGCGATGAGTACCAAATATCTGGGGAAAAAATTTGATATTCATGGCGGCGGTTTAGACCTCAAATTCCCACACCATGAATGCGAAATTGCCCAATCGGTTGGGAGTACAGGTGAAGAACCCGCAAATTATTGGATGCACGCCAATATGCTCACAATCAATGGACAAAAAATGAGTAAATCCCTAAATAATTCGATCCTTCCTGTCGAACTTTTTGCAGGAAAACACCCCTTGCTTGAGGAAGCCTACAGCCCGATGACTTTGCGCTTTTGTATGTTACAAACGCACTATCGAAGCACGATGGATTTGAGCAATGATTCGCTAAAAGCCTCTCGAAAAGGTTACAAAAAAGTAATCAATGGTTTGCGAATTGCTAAACAATTAGTCTATCCTGAAACCGCAGAAAACCAAATCGATTCAAAGCAAATTGAGCAAATTGATTTGATTATCAGTCAGTTATACGAAGGAATGAATGACGATTTTAACACTGCCAAAACCCTTGCGGCACTGTTCGAATTGTTGAAAAAAATTAATTCCCTCGAATCAGGTCAAATTCAGGCGGAAAATTTGGGCAAAGAATGTTTTGATAACTTGATCAAAACCTATATCGTTTTTGTGGAAGAAATATTAGGACTTTTTGAAGAAGAACCTGCCGACCAGAAACGCTTGGTCGAGAGCTTGATGCAGATTTATAAAGAAGCCAAACAGCACAAAAACTATTCGCAGGTCGATCAGATCAGGGCAAATTTGAAAAATTTGGGCATTGTGGTCAAAGACATGAAGCACAAAATTGATTGGGCGTATGAGGAATAAGATTTGAAGATTTTTGAAAACAAAAAACGCTACAAATCATTTATTCCAAAAAATATTTATAAAAAAATGAAAAAAGCCCTTGTGATTGGTGCGGGTTTGGGAGGTTTGGCTACGGCTTTGCGCTTGAGTACGCAAGGTTATAGAGTCGAAATAGTCGAAAAATATCATCAGGCTGGTGGTCGCCTGAATCAGTTAAAAAAAGACGGTTTTGTATTCGATACGGGTCCTTCTTTTTTTAGTATGAGTTATGAATTTGAGGAGTTTTTTAAGTATTGTAAAATTAATAATCCTCTCAAATTCAATGAGTTAGACCCTTTACACGCTATTTATTTTGCAGACCGTGAAAAGCCCTTTCTGATGCACAAAAATCTCTCAAAATTGGCAAAAGAATTTGAGGGCATCGAGCCTAATTTTGAAGTGAAAGCCCGCAAATTTTTGGATCAGGCAAAAGGTATTTTTCATGACACCGAATACCGCATAGTCAAACGAAATTATGACTCGATTTTGAGTTATTTGATGGCTTTGGCAAGCGTACCTCTCAAGCACGCCCCCAAATTGCTTAAAACGGTTTGGACTGACCTTAGCGAAACTTTTGAATCGCACGAAGTAAAAGTTATTTTTTCCTTAGTTGCTTTTTTCTTGGGAGCTACGCCCTTTGACACGCCTGCGGTTTATAGTTTGTTGAATTATACCGAACTCGAACATGACGGTTATTGGAACGTACAAGGCGGAATGTATAAAATAGTGGAAACCTTTTTGGCAGAATTGGAAAAAAGAAACGTGCAGATTCATTACGGCGTAGAGATTACAAGTTTTGAGAATCAAAATGGTTCGATTTCGGCATTTATCGACCAGCATGGAAAACGCTGGTTATCAGATGTTTATATTGCCAACTCTGATGCGGCTTCGTTCAGAGGCATGGTTTTGAACCGAAAAAAATATACAGAAACCAAACTTGACAAATTGGAATGGACACTTTCACCTTTTACGGTCTATTTGGGCGTGAAAGGAAAAGTACCCAATTTGTACCATCATACGTATTTTTTGGGGGATAATTTTGAAAATTATGCCAATAATATTTTTAAAATGTCGGTTTCACCCCAAAAACCGTATTATTATGTCAATGTTTCCTCCAAACATAACCCCGAAGTAGCTCCCGAAGGTTGCGAAAATATTTTTATTCTCTGCCCAATGCCTGATCTCCGTTACAAAAAAGATTGGACAGATTCGGAAACGCTTGCCGAAAATATCATTGCCGATATGAGCAAAAGGATTGGGTATGACCTGAAAGTCAATACTTTAACCCGAACGATTTGGAATCCGATTGATTGGCAAGATAATTTTAATCTTTACAAGGGAAGTGGTTTGGGTTTGGCACATGGCTTGAACCAAGTGGGCGGCTTAAGACCTGCCAATAAAGACGAACAATTTGGGAATTTGTATTATGTAGGGGCTTCGACTGTTCCTGGCACAGGTTTGCCGATTGTGGTGATTAGTTCGCGCTTGGCAACAGAACGGATTTTAAAGGATCACGGAAATTAATTTTAGACCTTACAGGTTTTGAAAACCTGTAAGGTCTTTTTTATTTTAATTTTTCATTTCGCCGTAAAACCCAACCCGACACCCAAATACTCACTTCATACAAAAGCAGAATAGGGGCGGCTACCAAAATCTGGCTCATGACATCGGGCGGCGTAATGATCGCACTGACGAACAGAATAGCAACAATCGCATGGCGGCGGTAGGTTCGCATGAGGGCGGGCGTAAGAAAACCAATTTCGGTCAGGAAATACACCGCTACAGGCAGTTGGAACATCAATCCGCAAGCCAAAACCAGTAAAGAAAGCGTAGAAACATAAGAAACAATATCTATTTCGTTGATGATCGATGGATCGATCTGGTAATTTGAAAGGAAATTGATAGAAAGCGGAGCAACCAAATAATAACCAAAAACAATGCCCATACCAAACAGCAAACTGACAATAAAAGTAGCCCCGCGCGTTACGGTTTGCTCGGTTCGGTGCAAAGCAGGCTTCACAAAACGCCAAATTTCCCAAAAAGTGTAAGGAAAAGCACAAATTAGCCCTATGATTGCCGAAGAAGTAAGGTGCATGGTGAATTGCCCTGTCATGGTTCGGCTCTGGATAGTAAAAGGCAATTTATCAATGCAAGTGAGTTCGGAAACCCAGCAAAAAAATTGATAAGTAGGGAAGCTGACTTTTGAAGGACCCAAAATAAGCTCCCCAATGACAAATTCTTTGGCAGAAAAAGCAATGATCGTAAAAACCGCAATCGAACTTACCGCCCTTAGCAAATGCCAACGGAGTTCTTCTAAATGATCCAAAAAAGACATTTCTTTTTCTTCGGGTTGGTCGAGTGGCATATTTTCTTTGTTGCTTAATGAAATTTTCGAAAGCAAAACTAACAAAAAAATACCATTTTCTCAAAAAAATGGTATTTCTTGTTTTGCTTGGGTTTCACAAATTATTCATAAAATTTATTACTATACTGAAACTAAACTGGTTTTGGTCATAAAACGAAGTTCCTGTTCGTTTTTGTAGCGAACAAGAATGTTCGCTGTACAAATCCATTTTTGATTCAGTATAAAACTCTTTTACGGAAAAACCACAGCCTTAATAGGAGGCAAAACTCCCTCTATTTTTGGGCGATGGGATTCGTACCATGGTGGTAATTGCAGTTTTTGTCCCAATTTTTCGGGGCTTTCATCAACGGCAAAGCCTGGGGGATTGGTCGCAATTTCGAACAAAATTCCGCCTGGTTCTCTATAATAAATTGAGTGAAAATAATTCCGATCTATCACAGGCGTTACACCATAACCCGCACTTGCCAAAATTTCCCTTATCTCAACCTGCGTTTCGTCCGTAGAGGTACTAAAGGCTACGTGATGCACCGATCCTGCGCCTTGCAAAGCCTTAATCTGGTCGTTTGTGTAAATAATATCGACATAATTTCCTGTTCCGCCTTCGCCCGCTTCCAAACGATACCGATTGCCTTCTTCGGCAACTATTTTGTGTTGCATCGAATCTATTAGCAAACGCAAGGTTTTTTCCATATTTGCCTCGTGCAATGTAACCGTATGAAAACCCTTGATAATGAACTCATTAGGGATTACGCCATTAAGCCAGCCCGTTCGCAAGTCGTTTTTGGTCGTAACCAATTCTACGCCCATGCCGTCAAAATCCTCAAATTGAATATAGGTTTCTCCCAAACGCTGTTTCGGACGGCTTGTCGGAATCTGATAACCTTCCAAACGTTTGATCCAAAAATCTAAAGCATTTTCGGCTATCGAAAAAGCGGTATAAGTGGGTTGTCCTGCGCCTTTTCTGCCTCTGGGCATTTTTCCGTAAGGGAAAAAAGTCATGACCGTACCAGCCGTACCTATTTCGTCCGCATAATATAAATGATACACTTCGGGCGCATCAAAGTTGATCGTTTTTTTGATCATGCGCAAACCCAGAATACCAACATAAAAATCGACATTGGTTTGGGCGGTACTTGCCAAAGAAGTTACGTGGTGCAAACCATTAATTAAGGTTTTCATTTTTGTAGAGAAAAATAATATTTGTGTCTTGAAAAAAAACCGAATACACAGACGATTGTTTGCTTTTTCGTTTTTTTCCTATATTTGTCCCAAAGTATATACAAAATAAAATGGTTTTGTACAGCGAACATTCTTGTTCGCCACAGAAACGAACAAGAATGTTCGTTTTACGACACGAACCAAAAGACACACACGCTAAAATCTGAAATACCTTGTTTGATTCATTATATACCATTCGCAAGAATCTCGACAGCCGTTCGATAACAATGGTCGAGGTTGTAAGGCATTATCTACAGCAGATCGACGCCCAAAATCATATTTTAAACGCTTTTTTGGAAGTTTATCCCGAAGAAGCCTTAGCCCAAGCCGCCCAAATAGACCAAAAATTGGAGGCAGGAACAGCAGGCAAATTGGCGGGTTTGGTGATGGGTTTGAAGGACGTAATTGCGTATAAAAACCATAAATTGACCGCTTCGAGTCGTATTTTGGGTGATTTTCGTTCGCAAATTTCGGCAACTGTAGTCGAAAAACTTTTAGCAGAAGATGCCATTATCATAGGTCGGCAAAACTGCGATGAGTTTGCGATGGGTTCGTCCAGCGAAAATTCGGCTTTCGGGGCAGTGCATAATGCGGCAGATACTTCAAGGGTTTCGGGTGGTTCATCGGGCGGCTCGGCGGTGTCGGTTCAGTCGGGAATGTGTTTGGCGGCTCTGGGTTCGGATACAGGCGGTTCTGTGCGTCAGCCCGCTTCGTTTTGCGGAGTGGTCGGTATGAAACCTACCTATGGTCGAGTTTCGAGGCATGGTTTGATCGCCTACGGTTCTTCGTTTGATGTCATTGGGATTTTGACCAAAAAAGTACAAGATTCGGCTCTGATTTTGGAAGTCATGGCAGGAAAAGACGACTTTGACGCAACGGTTTCAAGCCTTCCTGTGCCTCCGTATTCCAAACTTTTGGAAATGCAAAAACAGCCCAAAATTGCGTATTTTGGCAATATTTTGGAAAGCAAAAGTCTTAATGCCGACGTTCGAAATGCCATTATGGGCAAAATAGATTTCCTGAAACAACAAGGTTTTACGGTCGAAGCCATCGATTTTCCTTATTTGGATTATTTCCTCCCAACCTATTATATTCTTACCACTGCCGAAGCCAGCACGAACCTATCGAGATACGACGGAATCCGTTACGGTTACAGAAGTTCGAATTTTACGGACTTGGAATCTTTATATAAACATTCGCGCTCGGAGGCTTTTGGTGACGAAGTAAAAAGGCGGATTTTATTGGGAACTTTCGTTTTGAGTGCAAGTTATTTCGATGCCTATTTTACCAAAGCCCAAAAAGTAAGGCGTTTGATTCAGCAAAAAACAAATGAAATTTTGACAAAATATGACTTTATTTTGTCGCCTACTTCGCCAAGTACTGCTTTCAAAATAGGTGAAAAAGCAAGCGATCCTATCGAGATGTATTTGGCAGATATTTTTTCGGTACAGGCAAATTTGGCTGGAATCCCCGCAATTACCGTTCCTTGCGGACAAGACCAGAACGGAATGCCCATAGGTTTGCAAATTATGAATCAGCATTTTGCCGAAACGGAACTTTTGGCTTTCGCCAAATATTTGAACGGAGAGTAATACTGTAGCATAGACTTTTTCTGTGCCTACACAGGCTAAAGCCTATGCTACAGAGTAAATATACAATGACTTATGAAATTTTGATATAAATGAACACCTACGGACATAGTTTTAGGATTACGACCTTCGGAGAGTCGCATGGGGCGGCGGTTGGTGTAGTGATTGACGGTTGCCCTGCGGGTTTGGAAGTCGATCTCGAAAAAGTACAAAACGAACTCGACCGCCGCAAACCGGGACAATCACGAATCACGACACAAAGGAGAGAAGCCGACAAAATTGAGGTTTTATCGGGTATTTTCGAGGGAAAAACACAAGGCACACCGATTGCCCTTGTGGTTTGGAACGAGGATCAGCGAAGCAAAGATTATTCGCACATAGCCGATCAGTTTCGCCCTTCTCATGCCGATTTTACCTATTTTGCCAAATACGGAACAAGGGATTACAGAGGTGGAGGTCGCAGTTCGGCGCGTGAAACCTTAGCGCGGGTTGCGGCAGGAGCTATAGCCAAACAACTGCTCGAACCTCTGGGAATCCGTTTTACGGCTTATGTTTCGCAAGTGGGAAATTTGCGTTTGGAAAAAAACTATCAAGACCTTGATTTTGAGGAGATTGAAAAAAATATAATCCGTTGTCCTGATCCCGACGTGGCGGAAAAAATGATTGCTTTGATAGACGAAACGCGAAAAAACAGGGACACCGTTGGCGGAGTAATTGCGGGCGTGATTCAGGGCGTTCCTGCGGGTTGGGGCGAGCCTGTTTTTGACAAACTCCATGCCGAATTGGGCAAAGCCATGCTTGGGATTAATGCGGTAAAAGGTTTCGAATATGGAAGTGGTTTTGCGGGCGTGGAACTCTACGGATCGGAGCATAATGACCAATTTTACGTAGAAAACGACAAAATTCGCACACGAACCAATCATTCGGGCGGCGTACAAGGCGGCATTTCTAACGGAGAGGATATTTATTTTCGGGTGGCGTTTAAGCCTGTGGCGACCATTATGCAAGACCAAGAAAGCCTAAACGAAAAAGGCGAAACCATTACGGTTTCGGGCAAAGGCAGACACGACCCTTGCGTGGTGCCGCGTGCCGTACCTATCGTAGAGGCAATGGCGGCTTTGGTTTTGGCGGACTTTTACCTTCGGAATTTGCCCAATACACTTTCTTTTCCAAAAAACAACTCGACACAAAACATGAATCCAATGCTCGAAACTTTGCAAAATGCCTCTGCGGGTTTGCTTATGCTTAGTGAAAGCGAAGCCCCTTTTGAGGTTTTCGAATGGGAAAATCCCACCAAACAGCCTTTGACAAATGCCATTTTTTTAGAAAAAACCAATATTTCACCTGAAACCAAAGTCGAAACCGTTACAGTTCAGCATTTTTTCCGAAATGCGGTCGTGGAAAAAGATTGGTTCGAGGAAAGCGAACGCCAAACGGCAAAGCGTTTTCAAAACTTGGTCAGTATTTTGGAAAGCGAACTTACTGATTTACAGGTTTTTAGGTGCGGAAGTATCGAAATTGATGTTTGGATTGTGGGTACAAGTTCAAGCGGAAATTGGGCAGGTTTGCGAACCAAACTGATTGAAACGTAGGAAAGTGAAAATAGATTCAAACAAATAGTTTTGGGTCTATTTCCTTCTCAATGCTCATGTTCTCTTGATTTAATACGCACACTATCAGCTATCTGCAAGGAATCTTGCTCCTGTTTAAAACTATCTAATTCCGCAGGCTGAAAACCTTTTTTGAGCATCGGGCTAAGGTCTGGTTGCCCCGCTTCGACCCAACAAGTTAGCCAAAAATCGCCTACCATTTTGATAGAACGGCGCATTTGGCGTTCGACTTGTCCATCGAGGGCATCATGATAACGACTCGAAAACTGATAAGAATAGGTTTTGGTAGTGATGCGGTTTCGCGTTTCAAAGCCGTATTTTTTATCCGAATCGAATTGGGCGGTCAGTAGTTTTTCGAACCGTAAAACCGAATCCATTGCCAAATGTGCATTCGTAACCGCTTCCCAAGCCCGTAATTGCGTATTTGGAATAAATTGGGCTTGCCCTACAAACAAATCGTAATTTTCGCTAAACAGTTCGGGCAAGCGCGATTCCCAAAAGCCATGAATACCAATTTGGTTGGTTTTTTGCCCATTATAATTTTCGGTGGTGTGCAGTGGCACGTTCGCATCACCAATGTAATGCCCCAAATCCGCCGAAAGCCGCAAAATATTCAGCACATCTTGGTTGGCAAAGGCTTTGACAAGCCGATATTTCATTTTTTCGATATGCCAAGGAACAATTCCGTAGGTCATCAAAGTATCTTCGGTGTATTTTTCGACCGCTTTTTTCCAATAACGAGGCATTTTATAGACCGCACTATCACCATAAATATCGAGGTCGATATAATGACAAGGGGCTTCAGTTTTGACAATATAGCGGCGCTTATCGGGATTTACGGCATTTTCGGTAAGGTATCGAATATGGTGTTTGTAAAAACCAAACATTTCGGGGGGAAGGGTAAAAACCGCCAAACGGTTGATGAGCTGATGCCCAAAGAAACCCCAACGAAGTTCCTTTTGCGGAGCATGGGCAGAAATAGGAAAAAGTAAAAACAATAATATAAGAGATTTTAAACGCATTTTTATTTACTTTTCTTCTGTTTCGCCAAATAATTTTCGGCTGTATTTACAAAAATAACCATCTTTTTTGTAAAAAGATCACACTTACGATTTTTCCTCTTGTTTGTTTTCTTGTACAGTAATATGTTGTTCCAAAAATGCTTTCAGAATGCGGATATTTTCCTGATCCAAATCAATAAAATTTTCGACCGTCCGTTTGCCCGATTTATTTGAGATAATGAATTGCAAACGCAAAGGATCGGACAGGACTTGCCTAATTGCCATCTGGCGTTCGGTTTCAGGTTCTAAAAAAGACAGGATCGAATGTGCCATTTCGTAAGGGTAAAGTTTTGATAATCAATCCTATAAGGTTTTAAAAACCTTATAGGATTTTCTAAAATTATTTAGCCAAAAGTTCCAAAAAGTCATCAAAAAGATAATGCGAATCGTGCGGACCAGGGGACGATTCGGGGTGATATTGAACCGAAAAAGCAGGACGGTTTTTGATTTTGATTCCCTCAACGGTATTATCGTTTAGGTTGATGTGCGAAAGAATAACATCAGGATTTTTGTCGATTTCGGCTGCACTTACCGCAAACCCATGATTTTGGGAAGTAACCTCGCAACGCCCTGTAAGTAGATTTTTCACAGGGTGATTCAGCCCCCGATGCCCATGGTGCATTTTATAGGTTGAGAGTCCCGAAGCCAAAGCCAAAATTTGATGTCCTAAACAAATGCCAAAAAGCGGTTTATTGGTTCGTAGCATTTCTTGGGTAGTTTTGATGGCATAAGTCATTGAGGCAGGATCGCCAGGCCCATTTGAAATAAAAAAACCATCAGGATTCCATTCCATAACTTCCGAAAAAGGCGTTTTGGCAGGAAAAACCTGACAAAAAACACCACGAGAAGCCAAATTATTCAAAATACTACTTTTGATCCCAAAATCCATCACCGCAACCTTGTATTTTGCCCCACTTTCACCCACAAAATAGGGTTCTTGGGTACAGATTTTTGAGGCTAATTCCAAACCGTTCATGTCAGGAATTTCCGCAAAGCGTTCCGTAAAATTACAAGAATCGTATTCGGTCGTAATTACGCCGTTCATCGCCCCTTTGTTACGAATATGTTGCACGAGTTGGCGTGTGTCGATATTGCAAATGCCAATAATTCCCGCTTTTTCCAAATATTGTTGCAAAGAGGAATAAGCGCTATTTCGTGAATAAATATCGGAAAAAGTTTTGACGACCAGACCGCTAATTTTTACGTCCGTTGATTCTATTTCCTGCAAATGCACGCCGTAATTACCAATATGAGCATTTGTATTGACTACAATTTGGGCATAATAGGAGGGATCAGTATAAATTTCCTGATAGCCCGTCATGCCGGTATTAAAACAAATTTCGCCTGTAGTTGTACCTTTTTTGCCAATAGAAACCCCTCTGAAAAGAGTGCCGTCTTGGAGCATCAGGACAGCTTCTTGCTCTGCGCTATATTTCATGATATTAATTAATTATTTACTTATATTTTTGTCAGGTTCATGACGTTTGCCTCGCCCTCTATCACGACCGCCCCTGTAGTTTTTTCGACCACTTGAGTCTGCAAAGTAGCGCGGTGCTTGATAGAATCAACTGCTTTGGCGGTGATAATTGCCTCATATTCAGTCCCTACGTACATGGGTTTCATGAATTTCATTTCTTGTTTCATGTAAATTGTCCCTTCGCCAGGAAACTGCGTGCCTAAAACTTTGGAAAAAACACTGCCACCCAAAAAGCCATGAATGATTGGTTTTTTGAACATGGTCGTAGCGGCGTAGGCTTCGTCCCAGTGGATCGGGTTCTTGTCACCGCTTACTTCGGCAAACTGATTGACTTGGGCTTGCGAAAAGCTAAAAGTTTCTTTGAAAACATCATTTTCTTGGAGGAGATTTCCCATTTGTGTTGTTTTTTAAAGTTTGGAAATAAAATTGGAAGAATTGCTCGGCAAAAATATTGTAAAAAATTCCTTTTTTACCAAAATCATTTTTTATTTTATCAATTAACAAACTTTATCCTAATTCATAGGTTTTTTATCTAATTTTGCTTTTGAAAATTTAAAAAAACTATGTCCCAAGAAACAAAAAGCGGGGAAGTATTCGACTGGTCGATTCTTCGCAAAATCTATAAATATGTCAATCCTTACAAAGGAACATTCTATTTTTTGGTGATTTTGACCGTTCTAACGGGTGTTTTAGCCCCCACTCGTCCCTATTTTATCCAATATACGGTTGATAATCATATCCTTTTTGGTGATTTTGAGGGTTTGTGGCAAATGACCGTTTTGCTCATCGGGATTGCTATTGTGCAAGGAATTATCCAATTTGGACAGACCTACTATTCCGAATGGCTTGGGCATACCATTATTTTGGATATTCGAACCCGTTTGTACCAACACATTACCCACTTGCGTTTGCAGTTTTTTGATCGAACGCCCATTGGCAGACTCGTAACCCGCAATATTTCGGACGTGGAGGCACTTTCGAGCATTTTTACTGAAGGTTTGGCTTCAATCGTTGGTGATTTTTTGCAATTATTGTTCATTCTTGTCCTCATGTTTTATACCAATTGGAAACTTACGCTGATTAGCATGGCGGCTTTGCCTTTGCTGTTGGGCTCGACTTATGTTTTCAAAGAAAAAATAAAATCGGCGTTTAATGACGTTCGGACTGCCGTTGCCAATCTCAATACTTTTGTACAAGAACACATTACAGGTATGAGTGTTGTCCAAATTTTTAATAGTGAAGAACGAGAATACAAGAAGTTTTCGGAAATTAACCGCCAACACCGCCGCGCACACTTACGTTCGGTTTTGTATTATTCAATTTATTTTCCAGTTGCCGAAGTGATCGGGGCAATGGGAACAGGGCTTTTGGTCTGGTACGGTGCGCGAGGAGTGCTACACGAAGACATTACTTTAGGAATGTTGGTGGCGTTTATTATGTATATTTCGATGTTTTTTCGCCCAATTCGACAAATTGCTGACCGTTTTAATACTTTACAAATGGGCATTGTAAGTTCCGACCGTATTTTGAAATTATTGGAAAACGATGAATACGTGCAAAAAAATGGCAATTACAAACCCGCAAAAATGGAAGGGAATGTACATTTCGACAAAGTTTGGTTTGCTTACCAAGACGAAAATTATATTCTCAAAAATATTTCTTTTGATGTCCAAAAGGGCGAAATGGTGGCTTTAGTTGGGGCAACAGGTGCAGGCAAATCTTCGGTAATCAATCTTTTGAGCCGTTTTTATGAAATCAATCAAGGACGAATCGAAATAGACGGAACGGACATCAGAGATTATGATTTGTACGCTTTGCGCCAGCAAATTGGGGTGGTTTTGCAAGATGTTTTCTTATTTTCAGATTCGATTTTTAATAATATTACCCTCAATAATCCTGCTATTAGTAGAGAAAAAGTTTTGGAAGCCGCCGAACTGGTTGGGGCGCGGGAATTTATCGAACGCCTGCCGCAAGGTTTCGATTATAATGTGATGGAACGCGGGGCTACGCTTTCTGTAGGGCAAAGGCAGTTAATTTCGTTTGTGAGAGCAATGGTTTATAATCCTGCGGTTATCGTCTTGGACGAAGCAACTTCCTCTGTAGATTCGGAAACTGAAGCCATGATCGAAAATGCAATGGAAAAACTCATGAAAGGCAGAACCTCGATAGTGATTGCGCACCGCCTCGCTACGATCCAAAGAGCCAATAAAATTATTGTTTTGGACAAAGGTGAAATCAAGGAAATTGGGACGCATGAAGAACTTTTGGAGCATGGAGGTTTCTATGCCCAGTTGCACGAAATGCAGTATCGGGGCTAATATTATTTGTTTTGTCCTTCTTGAATTAACCATTTGTCAAAAATTGCTTTTTAAAAGAAACTCCACTTCACCCTAAATGAAATGGAGTTTCTTTATTTTTGATCCGCCAAAGCCACTTTTATTCCCAAACCAATCAAGGCAAATCCACAAATCTTATTGATATAATTAGCAATTTTGGGGTTATTTTTAAGTTTCGTAAAAAAAGCCGAAGCAAAAAATGCCAAAATCAAGCACCAAATTGTACCTGTTGTAACGAAAGTAGTACCCAATGCCAAAAAAGGAATTGTCGTATTTTTGAGGTTCGGATCGATGAATTGGGGGAGAAATGCAATGAAAAACAAGGCAACTTTCGGATTCAAAACATTGGTAATGATTCCATCACGATAAATTTTCCAATAATCGATATTTTCGGACATAACTGCCTGATTCATAGCAAGTTTTGAGGAATCGACAAGCATTTTGTAACCCATATAAAGGAGATACACCGCCCCCGCATATTTGATAATATTGAACAGCAAAATCGATTGGGCAATAATGAGAGAAAGCCCAAAAGCGGCTAAAATGGTATGCACAAGGCAACCTGTACCGATTCCAAGTGCCGAAACAATACCCGCATTTTTGCCCTGCCCTATGCTTTTGGTCAAAATATAAATTGCATCATTGCCAGGTGTGAGATTGAGTAAAATTCCCGTCAATAAAAAGGTTTCGAAATGAATAATGCCTGTCATTTTCTAATTATTTGGATAAATGGATACTTTCTTTGCAAAAATCGTATTCGAAAGGTTCATTCGAGGCGATCAAAACCAAACGATCAGTTAAGTGATTGATTATCTGTTCTTTGTACCAATCTGTATTTGCCGAGTCGAGGTTCGAGGTCGGTTCGTCAAGAAACAAAAAATCAGTTTTTGCCCAAATAGCCAAACCCAATTTGAGTTTCTGTTTCATGCCCGATGAAAAATATTTGACAGGCTTGTGTGCCGCCCCCAAGTTTAGTTTTTCCAATATTTCCTTTTTTTCAAAAACAAAAGGCTTGAAATCTGCCTGAAAATCAATCACTTCCGAAAGTGTAAGTTCTTCAGGAACTTGCAGATAGGGCGCGGCGTAACTCAAATGACGAAAAATATTTTCTTCAGGAATCAGTTTTTCGCCAATCTGAAAGGTAATTTTTCCAGCAGTTGGCATTTGCATACCCGCCAAAATTTTCAGCAAAGTAGATTTTCCACTACCATTTCCGCCTGTAATCGCAAAACTATTGGGCGTTTGCCAATCGAGAGAAATATTCCTGAAAATCCATTCGCGCCCAAATTGTTTGCCTAAATTTTCGACTTGTAATTGCTTCATGGTTGGTATTTTTTCCAAAAAGGGTGGTTTTAGGCGGTAATTAGTTTAGAATAATCAAAAAATAAATAGAGTTTCATACTACACGACATTTTTTTTCAAAAAATAAAAAGCCTAATTTTGTATCAAAACAACACAAACAGGCTTTTTATGATGACCAAAATCACTGAATACAAAATTAAGGAATTTTTAAAAAAAACGCATTGGGTAACGAAACTTGGCGAGGCGCAAACTACTTAGCTTGATGATTTTTGCCTTAATAGAATGCACGAAATGTAATTTTTTACGAAATTTCATTACATATAAAAAACAACACCAATTCGAGGCTAATTTGTGTCGCCTTTAACGTTTTGTAAAGCAAGTAAAATTTCAGGAGGAAATTTTACTTTGCTTTTTACTGAGTTTTCCTATCCGCAGAAAAACTCATTTATTGCCAGCCATAAGGTACGTAGCCCTCGCTGCTCACCTGCGTCTGATCCCCATAAAAAAGATCGATCAAACCCTGCTCTGCTAATTTTTCTAAAGTATTCATATTCAATACTTTATTTTCATAAATAGTGGGATCAGGTTTGTTTTTTAGCCTTTTTCTGATCCTTTTGTATCGTCCGCCAAAACTTTTAAAAAACGAATAAAGGTGTCGGAGGAAACCTTTTTCCCTGTTTTTTGCTCAAATTCAGCTTGGACGCTTTGCGCTCTTTGGCGGTGTTTCGTTGATTGCCGCCAAAACCCCGCCCGATCTTTTTCTGGGTCAAGAAGGGTTTTTCGCCCCCGCCCTTTCGTCGTTTCCAAGCCTTCGTTTTTATAGAGCGAAACCCAGCGAATTTACACTATTTCGTGCCCATTTTCAGAATATTCGCTACCTCTTTGGATTTCCTATTTTCTGATTTTAACAAAATTACATGACAGCGTTTGCGAAAGGCATGGTTTTTCCCGCTTTTGTAGCATTTTTCCAAGTCCAATTTGGCTTTTTCGTCCAATTTTGGTGTATTTAGCGTCCCATAATCCAAAAATACGAAAATAAAAATACCTATTTATACAGGATTACTTATACTCTTTTAAAAACCCTTTATTTACTTCCCGAAAAATGCCTTTATTTCACCAATAATGAAGTTTTGCTCGTACTCCGAAAGTTCATAATAAAGTGGCAAACGCACCAAGCAATCCGAAAAATGATCCGAATTGGGCAATTCTCGCCCATCATGAAAGGGACTGTAAAACGGACTTTTGTGCAAACTCAAATAATGAAAAACGGCATGGATATTTTTGCTTCGCAAATGATTAATCAGATTTTCCCGATCTGTAGCATTATTACAAACTACCGAAAATAAATGCCCATTATTGGTCGCAAAATCGTGAATTGGCGGAATCGTGAAATGTTCTTTTTGTGCTAAAGGTTGTAATTGATCAAAATAAGTTTGCCAAATTTGCTTGCGGCGCGCCTGAATAGTATCCAAGTTTTCGAGCTGCGCAAACAAAAAAGCCGCAATAATATCCGAAGGCAAGAACGAAGAACCCAGTTCCACCCAACCGTATTTGTCGACTTCACCTCTGAAAAATGCACTCCGATTTGTTCCTTTTTCCCTGATAATTTCGGCTCTTTTGGCAAAACGGCTGTCATTAATGACCAGCATTCCCCCTTCGCCCGATATAATATTTTTGGTTTCATGAAAGGAAAACGCCGATAAATCCCCGCAAGCGCCCAGAGGTTTGCCCTTATAAAATGAATCTACGGCTTGCGCCGCATCTTCGACCACCGCCAAGTTATGTTTTCGTGCCAAAGCATTGATTTTGCCCATATCGCAGGCATTTCCTGCGTAATGTACGACCACGATTGCCTTCGTTTTGGGCGTGATCAAGGCTTCTATTTTGTCAGGATCGATGTTGGGGTGATCGGGCAAACTGTCCGCAAAAACGATTTTTGCGCCCCTTAGCACAAAGGCGTTGGCTGTCGAAACGAAAGTATAAGAGGGCATAATTACTTCGTCATTGGGCTTCAAATCCAACAATAAAGCGGTCATTTCGAGGGCATCAGTGCAGGAAGTGGTGAGCAAAGTTTTCAAAAAATTGTATTTTTTTTCAAAAAAAGCATGGCATTGTTTGGTAAAAAAACCATCACCCGAAATATGACCACGCCCAACGGCTTCTGCTATGTACTGCGTTTCTTTGCCTGTCATGTAAGGCTTGTTAAAAGGAATTTTTTGCATAAAAAAGAAATTTTTTGGGGTTTTTGGAAAAATTTTTCAAAATTATAATCTTTTACCCACAAAACGCAAAGGCTTAAGAATCTTTAGGAGGCAAAAATTGCGTAGATTTTGGGTAGGAAAAAGAAAAATGTAATTTTGTAAGACGTAATTTTTAAAAATATCTCATGAAAAACCTTATTTTCTTTTCTTTTTTCTTCTTATTTTTTTCTCAATCGTTTCTTTTTGCCCAATTCAAAAATGCTCCAAGCGAAAAAATCACAGACGAAATAGGCTTGATTCGCCTGACCGATTCAATCACACTGCATACCTCTTTTTCGATTCTCAATCTCTACAAAGCTGACGCTAATGGCTTGATTATCAATACTTCCGAAGGAATTGTACTCATCGATGCAACTTGGAATTACAAGCAAATGAAACGCCTTTACAAAAAAGCCGAAAACCATTTTGGCAAACCTATCACTCATGCCATTCTGACTCACGCACACGAAGATCGGATTGGGGGCTTGGGCTATCTGCATCGCAAAAAAGTACAAACTTTTGCCCTCAAAAAAACCTCCGAATTAGCTTCTACCAAAATGCCTATTCCTTTTAGCCATACTTTCGAAAAAGATACGGTTTTGATGGTTGGAAATACCCGTTTGGAAATTTATTTTTTTGGGGCAGGGCATAGTCCTGATAATATTGTGGTTTGGTTGCCCCAAGAAAGGGTTTTATTTGGGGGTTGCCTGATCAAATCCGCCACAGCCGATTATTTGGGCAATATTGCCGATGCCGATCTCCCCGCTTGGCGAAATGTGGTGGATCAATTATCCGAAAAATTTTACATGGCGCGTTTGGTAATTAGTGGGCATGGTCAATACGGGAGTTATACTTTGATCAAACATACCCAAAATATGCTCAAAAAGGCATTGGGTAGGTGATAAAATTTATTTTATTTTTCACAAATTAGCAAAACTTTGCTCTCATCAAGCAAGGTCGTAGCAAAAATAAAAACATTGCCGCCTTCTGCCAAATCCAATTTTTTTCGCAAATCCTCGACCGACATGGGAAAGTTTCGAACCGCTAAATTTGCTTTTTTTTCAGGCAAAATTTTCTTCAATTCTTTAACATTTGCCTTACAAATGGCTTGCAAACGGAAACTTCGCCCTGCAAAATGCTCAAGTTTTTCATGACTTGTGTAAAGGTGCGAATGTGGGTGTAATTTATTGATATTCAGCTTTTTAGCCAAAATTTTAAAAGCCCCTGCTTTGAGTATAGCGGCGTTTGGTTCGTAAATATAGGTTTGTGGCAAGGTGCATGAAATTTCGGCTTCTTTTTCTTCATTTGCTTCAAAATCAAAGGTTTGCCAAACTTGATTCTGCCAATTTGCGCTATGAATCGTGATTGTTTTATTTTCTTTTTTCTCCAAAAAATACAAAACCTCCTTACACTCATTTTCGACCGCCACAACCGCCACTTTTTGCACCCATTTCAAATCCTCGCAAGCGCGCCGAATGTCCAAAAAAGGCGAAGTTTTGATCATGATTCGAACTGCCTTTTCAAATAGTTTGTCTAAAAGTTCGACCACATTGGGTTCGCAATCAGCTAATTGGAATATTTTTTCTTGTTTTTCGTTTCGGCGCGCAGGATCGAGGTAAAGCCAATCAAGTTTTGAAGAAAAAGCATTTTTTTCCAAAAATTCTTCAGCCCTTTGGTTCAAAATTTCAATATTCTGCACTCCCAAAACCTCAAAATTATGTTTGACTGCTGTAACAATCGTTTCATTTTTTTCCAAATAATACAATTTTTGTACTTTTTTGGAAAAAAAATATGAATCTATGCCCATGCCGCCTGTTAGATCAGCCATGCTTTCCCCATCTATAAATTCCGCCTTGTACAAAGCTGTCCGTTCGGAAGAAGCCTGCTCCACAGAAAGTGCCGAAGGATAAAAGATAAGCGGGTTTTTCGCCCAAATCGGGAGTTTATGTTGTGCTTTTTGCCAAGCTATAATTTGCTTTACTGCCTCTCCCAAAAGTTCTTTCGAAAGCGTCTGGAGTTTGAGTAGAAGATCAGCAGGTTTGGCACAATTCCGATTTTCATCAATGAATTTGAGCCAATTTCCGTCTTTTAGGTATTCGATCATGAAGTTTTATGTGCTAAAGGTTCAAAAAAGCGACTAAAATACACCAAAATTCCTACGAATAAACCTGTCCATACAGAGAACAATTAGCTTTAGCGTGTATTCAATTAGGGTTTGAATATAAAGCCCAAAACTTCAAATCATGGTTGTATATAGCTTCAAGTTTAATTAATTTAAGGACAATTTTCAACTAAACAAGTCCATTGTTTTCTCCAACTCCAAGCAAAGTTTCCAAAGTGTAACCAATTCCTGTGTTTCCTTTCCATAAGTAAACTACGTAACCCAAAAAAATAAATTTCGGGTAATAAATGATTTTTTGTTGTTTTAAGAAAAATTAAAGTTCAAAATTAATAATCGCTTCAAGGCCTTAAGTTTTGTGTAAGTTTTTGTTAAAAAATACGACTTTTTGGAGTTTGCTACGTAATTATACTAAAATTAGCATAATTATGAAAAAAATGTTTATCAAATCTCTGCTTTTCTCACTTTTCCTTTTGGGCAGTTCTGTTCTCCATGCCCAAACTTTTATAGTTTCCAATACAAGCACAAACCCTTTAGTAGCGGGCTCTTTGGCTAAGGCTGTTGCTGATGTTAATGCAAATGTAGGCGGTGCTGTTAATATTAGGTTTGATCCAAATTTGGCAGGACAGACCATTAGTATTCCTACACCTTTGAATATTAGTTACGTAAATGGTTTAATTACTTTTAACGACACAAGCATAGATATTACGCTTGACGGCTTGAACAATAACCAGATTTTGAGGATCGATGATTTTAGTGTTAGTATCATAATCCAAAAAATCAAATTCAAAAGTGCCTTCGGCGGGGCTGTTTTTGTGGGTGATACGGGGTCAAATGCGATTAATGTGCAGATCAGAGATTGCCAATTCGAAAATAATAATAGTGGCAATAGCGGGGCGGCTATAAGAGTCCTTAATAATAATTCTGTTATATCAACTGCCATTACGCTACAAATCCAAAATACTATTTTTAAAAATAACCGCTCGGATAATACAGGCGGGGCTATTTACTTGGAGGCGGGCAACCTTAAAAATATCAATACTACGATTAATAATTGTAAATTTTTGATCAACGAGGCAACTGCGGGCGGGGCTATCAAAATGATAGGCTTACCCAATGTTCTTAACATTAATAATACCCTTTTTGATGGAAATAAAGCCACAACTACAGACGGCGGGGCTATCCATGCCGAAAATAACACTGCAGGAGCTCCCGATTTTAACCTTACAAATTGCATTTTTAAAAATAATAGCACGCCAAACGATGGCGGGGCAGTCTATTTGGGCGGTTCGAGTGGATTTAATACTACTTTTAATGACTGCCGAGCCTACAGCAACCAAACCTCCACAGGAAATGGCGGTTTTATCTGCCAAAATAGCCCTAAAAACTTAATACTGAATCGTTGTGCTATTTATAAAAATAACGCCAATGGTACAGGAGGGGGAGTTCATAATTCGGCGGGTGGTGCATTGACTGCTTATAATACCGCTTTTATTGCTAACAGAGGCGTAAATGGCGGTGGAGGAATTCATAGTGATGGTGGCGTAATTTTTCGAAATGTTACCATTGCGGATAATATAAGCACAAGCGGTAGCGGTGGCGGTCTGTCTTTTGGAGGTACATTGGACATTTTTAATAGTTTGGTGGGCAATAATACAGCCGCCATAACGAATGCGAATATCAATAACATAGGCGTACTCAATACAGAAAGCTATAACTGGATCGCCAGCGGAACAGGCTCTGGATTCACAATAATTCCTTCAGATAATCCCAATCCCAATCAAAGTTACATTAATCAAGGCTGGACTGCTGCCAAGGTTGATGCCTTGACGGACGAAAATGGCTTTATTTATGCCTACAAACCTCGCTATGACAGCCCTTTGATTGATAAAGGCTTGGACGCTGCGGCTATTATAGCTGGTGGGGATCAGTTAGGCAAAACAAGAGATATTGATAATAATGTAGGCGCTACCAATGTCGATATTGGCGCAGTCGAGTTGGCTTTTACCAGAGTAGTTACTAATAATTCGGGGCTTCCAGCCGCAGGAAGTTTGACGGCTGCC